>JBGSHH010000675.1:0-2133 GCA_041752355.1 Pirellulaceae bacterium
TGAGATGCGTTATGACGAGCGAGGCGGCAGTCCCATCCCGAGTTCCGAAGCGCTGGCGGTTTCGCTTCTCCGTCGGCACGTTGCTACTGAGCGTTCTATGGGTAGGACTGCTATTGTCGGTGCTGTTATCCCAGAGCCAGGTGCAAAAGGAACGGCAAGCACGTCGACGCGATCTGTTCGACCTGAAACAGGAACATGAGCAAGCTATCAAGACCCTCCAGAGCGAGCACGAGCGAGAACTTCACAGCATCAAATTCGAGAGGGAACGGATGCGATTGCTCGCTGGCTTTCCTGATAAGAGCAATCCTCATCGTCTCTCCGTCGGTTTCAATCCCAGCGCTAGTTCGACCACCGGTCCGTGGACACTGCGCATTCATCAACCTTATGGCCGCGAGCTTTGCCTTTGTTATGCGGTGCTCTCCATTCCCCGAACTGAGTTGCCAAAAGCGGCGAGTAAGATTCCGCTCAAAACGAACAAATCGGTCGATGGTCGGCCGACAGAACTCGTGCTGTTTGTGAGGATGGTGAGTAGTGCTGGCGCAGTGCCAGGCGTCCGTCGGCAGCAACTCTTCATTGGGGGCGACGTCCAATCGCCGGAACTCGTCGATATTGCTTCGAATCACTTGCTCCATCCCGACTATGTCAACAGTAGTGCCAGCTTGATTCGGACGGAATCGCCAGGCGCACCGCCGGGGGAAAGCGACGTTCCGTATGTCATTCTAAGACTTCGCCAAGTGGGTTCGGAACGCTCTACCGGATTAATCCTGTGGTTGGAAGATGCCAAGTAGCCCACCCCTTCGTCCCCCTCGCCGGGCCGCTATAATGCTGGATTACGCGGTTTGTTTCTTAAACGGCAGGCTGGAAGCCTACCCCACGTATGCCCAAAGATTTTCTAAAAGGCGCGAAAGAGGAATATGATGTTGTCGTCATTGGCAGTGGCCTGGCGGGACTGACGGCGGCTAATGCGCTGGCGCGGCAAGGGCGGAGCGTGCTACTGTGCGAGCAGCACTACAAACTCGGTGGCATGGCGACGTGGTTCAAGCGACCAGGCGGGCATATCTTCGATATTTCGCTGCATGGTTTCCCCTTTGGCATGGTGAAGAGCTGCCGCCGGTATTGGACGCAGGAGATCGCCGATTCGATTGTGCAGATCCATAACATCCGGTTCGATAACCCGATGTTCTCGCTCACCACCAGCTACAACCGCGAGGATTTCACGCGCCTACTGACCACGCAGTTCGGGCAAACGGTCGAGAACGTCAACGCGTTTTTCGACTACACCCGGGGGATGAATTTCTACGACGACCAGCAGATGACTACCCGTCAACTGTTCGACAAATTCTTCCCAGGGCGGGAAGACATTGTGCGGCTGCTCATGGAGCCGATCACCTATGCCAACGGCAGCACGCTGGAAGATCCGGCCATTAGTTATGGCATCGTCTTTAGCAATTTCATGAGCAAAGGCGTGTTCATTTTCCGCGGCGGTACCGATCGCCTGATCGAATTGATGAGCGCCGATTTAAAGAAGTCCGGCGTCGATGTGCGGATCAATTGCGATGTCGAGAAAATTCACATCGAGAACGGTCGTGTGAATGGCGTCACGGTGAACGGCAAGCGGATCAAGACCAGTTGCGTGGTCTCCAACTCGAACTTGCGGAGTACGATTTTCCACATGATCGGCGAGGAGTACTTTGATCGCAAGTTCATCGATGAAGCCCGCGCGGTGCGGCTGAACAACAGCAGCACGCAAGTTTACATGGCGATGAATCCTGACGAGCGGATCGACGAATCGACAGGCGATTTGTTCTTCACTTCCACCGCGCCGACGTTCAATACCGAGATGCTGCTGAGCCGCGATATCACCAGTCGCACGTATTCGTTTTACTATCCCAATACGCGCCCGCACGGTCGCCCGCGCTGTTTGATCGTCTCCAGCACGAACGCTCGGTATGAAGACTGGGCGAGCTTGCCAGATGATGAGTATGAAGCGAGCAAACAAGACTTGATCGAGAAGACGCTCGATCATCTCAACGGCTACTTGCCGAACATTCGCGAGCGAATTTGCCACGTGGAAGCGGCGACGCCGAAGACATTTCAGCACTACACCAAGCATGTCGCTGGCGCGAGCTTTGG
>JBGSHH010000676.1:0-5898 GCA_041752355.1 Pirellulaceae bacterium
GATTGTTGCCCGCTGGCGTCAACAATCACATCGGCGTGGATCGTGCGGTGTTGTCCGACGCTCCCTTGGGTCACTACACCGACCGCACGGGAGCCTTCAAATAAGACATCCGCCACGCGGATCCCCTCATGCACTTCCACACCTTGTTCGCGGGCGTTGTCGATCATTAGTTGATCGAATTCGCTGCGCAATACTTGCCACGTTTGCGAACACTCGTGTGGCTTGTGGTCCCAAAAGTAGAACGGTTCAGAAAGTTTGCCAGCTTCCGTAATGAACTGCACACTGTATTTCTTAACGAAATGACTTCCGCGCATCTTGGGAAGCATCTTCAGTCGTTCGAGTACCCAGTACGTTTCTGGGATCATCGATTCGCCGATGTGAAATCGCGGGAAATGGTCGCGTTCCAGTAGCATCACGCGATGCCCTTGCTGGGCGAGGAGCGTGGCGGCGGTAGCTCCTGCCGGGCCACCTCCAATCACAATGACTTCCGGCGGTGTGTTGGCGACCATGCTATCCTCCAGCGTCAAGCCGTTGTTAGTAATGACGTGCGTTGATATGGCGCGGGAGACACCCCTCTCGCACCATGAACATGGTAGGGGGCAGCCTAACAGATGTCAAGACGACACTTGTTCGAACAAATTATGTGGCCGATTTGGCGACAAGGCGAAAACCCGCCAATCGGGCGGACACGAGGGAGAGCGAAAGCCACGCGTATTGCACGCCGTTGAGCGTAAGCATGAGCCGCATGCCAGTATCATTGGGCGGACCAGGCTGGCCTCGCATAAACTCCAGCGTGGGCCACTCCAACAGGGCGATGCCTGTCGTGAGTAGGAATGTAAGCGGCACGACGACGTAGACAAGTCGCGGCGTCAACCAACCCAATAGCGTGAGCAGCGTCGCCATGCTCGCGAAAGCTACGAGTATGGCAAACGTCACTGCAATTATATTTGTCGAGCCGCTGGCCGCCATGTTCACGTCGAGTTGCGTCGCCAGCCACCGACCTATTCCTAGCAACGTCGCCACCACGGTGATGGTCGCGAGCAGTTGCCATAGATGGAACTGCGGTCTTGTCTTGGCGAGCAGCGCTTTGCTGCCGTAAACTACTTGCAACCGCCACCACCAACTCGTCGCTCCGAGCACGAAAACAAGTGCGACGGTAAGTGCCAACAGTGAAGTGCCTACGATCAAGTGAAACGTCAAGTCATAGGGCGCATCATGGATGCCAAGCAATGCGATTAAGATGCTCAAGGACAAGAGTCCGGTGCTGGCAACTAACCGTGGAAATCGAGGACCATCAAGCAGTGTTGCGATGGATGCGCTGATACTGCAGAGTGCGAATGCGGCCCCCAAAACGATGGCGATGGAATAGTCATCGTCAACATTCAAGACACGTTCGACCCAATCCGAGCCGCAAAGCACCGCGAACAAGGAGAACACCAACTGTGCGCCGAGAAACAAACTAGCAAACACACGTAATCCGTTGGCTCCCATGTTGCGAACCTTATGCGCGGCGAGGAATGACCCAGCAGGAGTTATGCTGCGTCATGCCGATATGCGGATAGTAGGTTTGCGCTTTGGGCGCTGAGAGCAGAATGAGTGTTGTTGATAGCCCCGCCGCTTCATGCGTGCGGCGGATCAATGCCTGGCCAATGCCGCGACGTTGGTACGCTTCATCGACTGCCAAGTCGGAAAGATACGTACAAAAGGCATAGTCGGTGAGGGCTCGCGAAATGCCGACGAGCAAATCGTCCTCGCGCGCCGTGACGAGGATGTCCGCCTGCGCTAGCATCGCTTGCAGTGTAGGTTCGTCGTCGATTGGGCGGCGCTCGCCGAGTGTCGAGCGAATCAGCACGTCGCGAAATTCTGCGACGGCCAGCGATGGTTCGAGTTGGTATCGCAGCGACATTATCGCTCCTGCTTACTTGGAAGTTCGAGCGACACAAGTGTCGGCTTGGTGGCGCAGCCAGAACAACCACTGCCACAGCCGCCACCGCTCGACTTGCCGAACCACCAGCGATAGCCACAGTATCCGAGATAGCCGAACGCCAGCCCGACAAGCGCTAGAGCGATGATGGATTGTAAGTACTCTGGCATCGAACGGACCTCGTTACGAGAGCCATAAACTGCCGACCTGATACGTTACGAAGGACGCGACGTAGGCCAGCACCGTCATATATACAAACGTGAAGATCGGCCAACGCCAGCTATTGGTTTCTCGCTTCATCACCGCCAACGTCGAGGAACACTGCGCGCACAGCGCGAAGAACACCATGATCGATAGAGCCACAGGTACATTAAACACCTTGCGGTCGGTGCCATCCCAAGTGGCGCTGGCGAGCGTGTCGCGCAGCGAATCCGATTCCTCATCTTGGTCGCTCCCCAGATTATAGATCACTCCCATCGTCGCCACGACTACCTCGCGGGCGGGAAACGAGGCGATCGCCGCGCAGCCAATTCGCCAGTCCCAGCCTAGCGGCTTGACCGCAGGTTCGATCCATTGCCCAGCGCGGCCCAAATAGCTATTGCGGAGATGCGTTCCTTCGATCTGGTTGTTGATGGCGGCGAGTTGGTTGGCGAGTTGCTCCCCTTGTTCTGGTGCGAGCTGCGTATTTTCGAGTCGCGTCTCCAAAGCGGCCTGTTGTTGTCGCCACGTTGTGGGGATGTCTTCTTCACTGCGGGGAAAGTAGGCCAGAAACCACACCACCACCGAGACAGCGAAGATTAGCGTGCCGGCACGCTTGATGAAGGACCAGCCATTTTCGGCCATCTTCCAAAACACCAGCCCGATCGACGGAATCTTATAGCTGGGAAGCTCCATCACAAAGGGTGGCGTCGCGCCGCGAAGGAGCGAACGCTTTAAGAGCAACGCCACCACGACCGCCGCCACAATGCCCACCGCGTACATCGCCAGCATCGTCAGACCTTGCAGGCCAAAGAGGGCGAAAGAACGCTCGCCAATGTTGATCACACCATAGCGGATGTTCGGAATGAAAGTGGATATCAACAGCGTGTACACCGGCAGGCGTGCACTGCAACTCATCAGCGGAGCAATGAGCATGGTTGCCAGGCGATCGCGACGATTTTCAATCACGCGCGCCGCCATAATGCCCGGAATCGCGCAGGCGAACGACGACAGGAGCGGGATGAACGACTTGCCGCTCAGTCCGACTCGCGACATCAGCTTATCCATGAGATACGCAGCCCGCGCCATATAACCGCTATCTTCCAGCACGCCAATGAACAGAAACAACGTGAAAATCTGCGGCAAGAACACCAGCACACCACCGACGCCGGCAATCACACCGTTGACCAAGAGCGACCGCAGCATACCTTCCGCTAGATTTGCTTCGACCAGCCCCGCCAGGTAACCATTCATTGTGTCGATCAACCACGAGGCCGGTTCTGCCACGTAGAAGACGCACTGAAACATGATTGCCATGATGGCAATGAACACGAGCGAGCCGCCGACGCGATGCGTCAAGACGCGATCGATACGGTCGGAAAGTGTGACGCTGCGGGTCTTGGGTCGCTCGACAACGCCCTGCAGAACTTCCGCCACCCAGCGATAGCGGGAAACTGGTTCGATACTCGGCACCGGACAACCTGCCACGCGGAGGCGATCGCGCGCGGCCGTTACTTGCGCGGACGTGTTCGCATTGAGTCCTGGCAAGTGCAAGCTCGAAAGATAACCGCTCGTATCGAGCAGCAATCGCTCCACCAAATAGCGCGGCCAAAGATGTTCGCCTTCGGATCCAACATGACCTTGGCGTAAGGCGTGGGCCAGGTCCTCCACTTCCGCTTGAAACGCGGGCGGAAAGGGACTCTTGGATGGCTTGGCCGTTTGCTCCGCTGCGGATTGTAGCGCTGCACGCAATTCAGCTAGTCCTTGCTTGCGATTGGCTTGCACCGGAATAACCGGTACTCCCAAGCGCTCGCCGAGTTGCTCCAGGTGTAGTCGCAAACCTTTGTCCTTTGCGACGTCCATCATGTTGAGCGCGATCACCGTTGGCAGGCCGAGTTCCAGCACTTGACTAACAAGATAGAAATTACGATCGAGATTGCTCGCATCGACGATGCACAGGACCACATCCGGCGAATGCACATCACCGCGTCGTCCCAGCAGCACATCGACGGCGATCATCTCATCTGGCGAGCGCGGAGCAAGGCTATACGTGCCCGGAAGATCAATGACCGTAAACTGTTGGCCGTGGGCTTCAAATCGTCCGATTTTCTTTTCGACCGTGACGCCAGGATAATTGCCGGTTTGTTGCCGAACGCCTGCGAGAGCGCTGAAAAGCGTCGACTTACCTGTGTTGGGATTGCCGATGAGCGCGACGTTGAGCGTACGAGAACTGATTTTTACGACAGACATCAGGCGGGTTGCTTGGCAGGTGGGAAAGGGTAACGCCGGGGTGCTGCTACAACAATTCGACTTCAATCCGCGCTGCTTCGCTGCGCCGCACGCTCAGGCGATAACCGCGAACTTCCAACTCGAGCGGGTCGCCGAGTGGCGCGGAACCAATCAAAACAAACTCGGTACTGGGAACGAGACCCATTTCCATCAAGCGCATGGCAACATCATCAAAGCCTAGCACTTCAGTTACGCGGCCTTGGTCACCGACACGAAGTTCCGCCAGCGTCTTCATCCCACCATCCTGGGACGTACGAGCACGCTGAACGCGTCGCTATCGCGAAAGCAGAGCTTCTGACCATCCAGTCGAAAAATGCAAGGACTACCGGCTTGCACCATCTCGACCTGGCAACCCGATCGGAGACCAAGTTCTTCTAAACGCACGACTTGCTCGGGACAACCGACGAGTTCACACACCTCGGCAATTTGGCCGGGAGCGAGCAAATGTAGAGGGATCGGTTCGTCCAGGAGCAGCATGGAGTTGTTCCGTTGCGGCAATTCGAACTGCTGATTGATACTGAATCTCAGTAACAGAGTGATTCTAGGGGAATTTGAGGCTGGAAGCAAGCGGCATCTAGACCTACGCAAATTCCAAAGATGCGAAGTTTCGCTGCTTCGTTTGTTGGCGAGGTCGCGCATCAAACGGGCAATCCTACTATTGGGTCCTACTGTCTGAAAACTTGCGACAGTGACAGGTGATTGCTTGATTATCGTTGCTACTCAAGGCTTTACGTCGCGCTTACGGATACTCGCAATGCCCTTCGGCACGCCAGTTGCCCTTGGCCCTGAGGCGTGCCGTCGAAATATTCGCGACGAATTGCCAGCAAGGAGGCTAGGAGTTGTTATGAATGCGCTAACGACATCGCTAGGATTGTTGTGGTCGGTTTGGGGCGCGAGTCCCGTTGGTAATGTGGCCGTCGATCAGGTTGATCTGATCGAGTACAACCACTTCTATGACGAGCAAGGGAGGCACGTCTTTGACCAGTTGATTTTTTATGATTGGTCGCGGCGCGACTCACGGTATCAAATCCGTGATTGGCGTCTCATTAAGACTCCCACGCAAGTTCCTCACAAAGACGAAAAAAGAAGCCTGTATAGCGCCACCTGGCACGATGGGCAAGTCTTGCGACAAGTCAGGGCGATTTCGATCCGCGAGACATGGACGCAATACGACCCCGAACTTGTCGAACGTGCCGTGCTCCCCAAAGAGCAGCGACGCGAACTCACTGCGATTCATCGCGTCGAAATGAATGCCACAAGCCCGCTTTCTCCTTAGCGGTGGTGGCCTAACCGTCAACGACAAACGGCCGAGCAATGCTCGACCGTTTGAGAGTTAAACCGTTGACTGATGGACTAGTTCGGCATTTGCACGACCAAACCGTCTTCGCGGCTGCACATGCGGAAGAGCGTGGTCATGTCGAGGTTTTCCGACATGAAGCGGACCGAGCCATCGCCCAGACCGATCATCGAACCACCGCCGTGAGCCG
>JBGSHH010000677.1:0-9702 GCA_041752355.1 Pirellulaceae bacterium
GGCACCTTCCGCACGCAAGTCGCCAAGCCGGAGCATGAACTGCTCAAAGGGTACAAAGGCTTTGAAAGCTGGGATGAGACCTACGTCCATACCAAGCACAACGATAAAGAACGGACGGTTTTGGAGTATCGCGAGGACAAGGATGGCAAAGAGCCTTGGACCTGGATACGCGAGCAAGGCAAGGGACGCGTCTTCTATACGGCTTGGGGACACGATCAACGGACCTGGAGTAATCCTGGCTTTTTGAATCTGGTCGAACGCGGCACGCGCTGGGCAGTGGGGCAAGATCCCCAAGTCGCTGGCGTCTTCACCGATAAGCCCGAGATGACCGCCAAACGCAAGGACGTCAAACCGTTTGAGTATGTGAACGACGCCCGTGTTCCGTTCTATCCGCCGAGCCGTCAATGGGGCGCGCAATCCGATCCGCAAACCAAGATGCAGAAGCCGCTCGATCCAGCGGAATCGCAGAAGCACTACGTCATGCCTGAGGGATTCGAGCTGCAGCTCTTCGCCTCCGAACCGCAGATCGGCAAGCCCATCGCCATGAATTGGGACGAGCGCGGTCGGCTGTGGATCGCCGAAACGGTCGACTATCCCAACGAAAAGCAACCACCAGGTAAAGGTCGCGATCGCATTCGCATCTGCGAAGATACCGATGGCGATGGCAAGGCCGATAAGTTCACGATCTTCGCCGAGCAGCTCAGCATTCCGACAAGTTTGATCTGCATCAATGGGGGCGTGGTGGTGCATCAAGCACCCGAGACGCTGTTCCTGAAAGACACCGATGGCGACGACGTGGCCGATGTGCGGAAGACGCTCTTCACCGGTTGGTCAGTAGGCGATACCCACGCCGGGCCAAGCAACTTGCAATATGGTTTTGATAACTGGCTGTATGGCATGGTCGGTTACGCTGGCTTTGAAGGGACGATCGGCGGCGAGCGGCAATCGTTCCGCACCGGCTTCTATCGCTTCAAGCCTGACGGTTCGCAGTTCGAGTTCTTGCGCAATACCAATAACAACAGTTGGGGCGTCGGATTCAGCGAGGATGGCATCCTGTTTGGCTCGACCGCCAATGGCAATCCAAGCGAATACATGCCGATTCCCAATCGCTATTACGAGTCGGTACGAGGTTGGTCGTCGAGTGTGCTTGGCGGCATCGCTGGCACGCCGAACTTTGCACCTGCCACCGAGAATATTCGCCAGGTGGATCATCACGGCAAGTTCACCGCCGCGGCGGGTCATGCTTTGTACACCGCGCGCAATTACCCCCAAGAATATTGGAATCGCACGGCGTTTGTGGCGGAGCCAACGGGGCATTTGCTGGCCACGTTTGAAATCCAGCCGCAGGGCGCTGGCTTCCAAAGCAAGATGTCGTGGAGCCAACTCGCTAGTGATGACGAGTGGGCCGCGCCGATCGTGGCGGAGGTTGGTCCCGATGGCAATGTGTGGGTCATCGATTGGTACAACTACATCGTGCAACATAATCCCACGCCGGCCGGCTTCAAAAACGGCAAAGGCAACGCGTACGAAACACCGCTGCGCGATAAAACGCACGGTCGCATCTATCGCCTTGTTTACACCGCTGCCAAAGCCAGCGAACCGATTTCGCTCAAAGATGCATCGCCTGAGAAACTGGTCGCGACACTTAAGAGCGACAATCTATTCTGGCGTCGCCAGGCCCAACGCTTGTTAGTGGAGCGCGGTCAGACGGATGTCGTGCCGCAATTGCTGGAACTGGTCCAGGATAAGTCGGTCGATGCGGTCGGCATCAACGGCGGCGCAATTCACGCGCTCTGGACGTTGCATGGCTTGAAGGCGTTAACCGATCCTTCGTCCGCTGCGGTGACTACTGCGAAACAAGCGATGCGGGAACATCCTTCCGCCGGCGTGCGCCGGGCGGCGATTCAAGTGCTTCCGCGCGTGGACGCGTTGACAGCGGAAGTCGCGCGTAAAGCGCTCGATGCCAATCCGCAAGTGCAACTGGCCGCGCTGTTGGCCGTGGCGGAATCGCCTCCGAATTTGGCGGCGGCGATGATGTTGACGGAGGAGTTCTTCTTTTACAACCCCAAGCTCAAGAATGGCGACTTTTTGCAGGATCGCTGGCTGATGGATGCCGTCACCAGTGCCGCCGCGCAAAATGACTCGCTGTTTTTGGCGACGCTCGGTGGTCTCGACAGCGAGCAAACACTCGCGCCAGAGGCGATCGCGCGGATCAGCATCGTGGCGGAGAGCTATGCGCGCCGCGCGCAGAACGACGTGAGCACCCTGGCGGTTAAGCTATCGCAAGATGGATCGCAACAAGTGGCCGATGCGATTGTGCTGGGGCTGGGCAAAGGCTGGCAGAAGAATAGCGTGCCCAAGTTCGATGCCGCAGGTGATGAGGCGCTCGCCGCCTTGTATGCGAAGCTTTCGCCGACGGGTCGTGCCAACCTGATTTCGCTCGCCGCTCGGTGGGAGAACAAGTCGCTGGAGAAGTACACAGCGCAAATCGCGGAGGCCTTCGCCGCCACGGTGCAAGACGCCGCGAAAAAGGATAGCGAGCGCGGTAGCGCCGCGTCGCAACTCATCGATTTCAAACGTTCCGACGCGAAAGTGGTGGAACTGCTGCTGGCGCAGCTGAATGCTAAAACCTCGCCGGAATTGGGGCGTAGCTTGATCGAAGCAATCGGCAAGAGCGAGACGGCCGACGCCGGTGCACTGGTGGTTGAGCGTTTGGGTTCGATTACGCCGCAAGTTCGTCCTGCGGCGGTGAAGGTGTTGCTCTCGCGCGGCGATTGGACGCTGGCGATGATCCAAGGTATCGAGCAAGGGAAGCTGCAATTCAGCGATCTCGCCCTGGACCAACGCCAAGCGCTGGCGGTTCATCCCGATCAGAAGATCGCCGATCGCGCCAAGAAACTGTTGGCGGCTGGTGGTGGCTTGCCGAACCCCGATCGCCAAAAGGTGCTCGAGGAACTGCTGCCACTCACCAAGGAGCAAGGGGACGCCATGGCTGGCAAAGTGGTCTTCAAGGCGCAGTGCGCAAAGTGCCATATCCACAGCGGCGAAGGGAACAAAGTAGGGCCCGATCTCACAGGCATGGCGGTGCACCCCAAGCATGAACTGTTGACGCATATCATTGATCCCAGCCGTAGCGTGGAAGGTAACTTCCGCGTCTATACCGCCGCGACCGAAGATGGCCGCGTGCTCACAGGCTTGCTGGCGTCGGAGACGAAAACCGCCATTGAATTGATCGATGCCGAAGGAAAGAAGCAAACGCTGTTGCGCGAGGATATCGAAGACCTCGTCGCGTCGCCCAAGTCGCTGATGCCAGAGGGTTTCGAGAAGCAAGTCAAGCCGGAAGACATTCGCAACTTGCTGGAATTCCTCACCCAGCGTGGCAAGTTTGTGCCGGTTCCACTCGAGAAGCTGGCCACGGTGATTACGACCAAAGGCATGTTCTTCAGTGCGGACGCCGATGGGGAACGTTTGGTCTTCAGCGATTGGTCGCCGAAGACATTCGAAGGGGTGCCGTTCCAACTGGTCGATCCCAAACAGGACACGGTTGCCAACGCCATCATGTTGCACGGTCCCAATGGCTATCAGGCGCCGAAGATGCCCAAGAGTGTGAAGCTGCCTTGTAACAGTTCGGCCAAGGCGATTCATATTCTCGGCGGCGTGAGCGGTTGGGGCTATCCTTACAGCGAGAAGGGTTCGCTCACCATGACCGTGCGTCTCAAATACGCCGATGGTCAAACGGAGGATCACGAACTTAAGAACGGTGAGCAGTTCGCCGACTACATTCGCCGCGTCGATGTGCCGGGCTCCAAGTTCGCATTCGCAGTGCGCGGGCAGCAATTGCGTTATCTCAATGTGCTACCCAAGCGAAGCGAAGTCATCGAGTCGATTGACCTCATCAAAGGTAAAGATGAAACCGCACCGGTGGTGATGGCGGTGACCATTGAAACGGCCGAGGCGGCACCGCATTAACAGCGAATTCAAGCGATCGCGCTCTCCAGCGGCGCGCTCGCTACCTTGGGCTTGCCGTAGGAAATGCCATAGGCTTCCAACATGCGAAAGACCATGCGTTCTTTGTGTTCGAGTTCCTCAATGAGGTGCTCATTCCAGAGCGAGGCGCGGTCGCGCGAGGATTTGGTGACATTCACGCGCTGTCGCTGGCGAACGTACTCCGCTTCTTCCGCGCTATATCCATGTTCGAGTAAATAGATCGCGAGTTCCTCGCTGAGGTTCTCTTGACGGAGAAACGTGACCGGCGCGATGTCGTCGAACACACGATCGGAGTCGAGATATTCGTCCGTGAGATTCGCCAATACGGTTTGCGGCGATTTGAAGTACATCTGAATGAACTGAACCGTGAGCGGCCCCACATCCGCCTGTGGCATGCGGCCATCGAGTCGGCGATGGATCATCACCAGCGTGTTGAGGTGTTCATACTCTGCCAGCGTCAAGTCGGGGAAGTTGGGGAAGTGTGCGGCGAGCATCTGCTTGCTCAATGCCGGATGCTTCGCCCACCAGCGGAACTCGTATCCGGAAAGCAGGCGACTGTAGGGATTACGCGCGATGGTTACCATTTCGCGGTGGCGAAATTGTTCGGGAATCTGAGTATAGGTGCCGTGCTGCGTCCGCTCGCGCATCGCCCCAGACAGACGGACATTGGGGAGCATGAGCGAGAGCGGCAAGGCTTGACGTTGAATACCAAGCCAATGCAGGGCACGCGTTTTCCAAGGGAGTCGCGCGAAACGCCGCTGATGGATTTCCTGAATGACAGCGCGGGCGAAGGTGCTGCCGCTCTTGGGAAAGTTGAGCATCACAAAACTGTCGGTGATCAGCATCATCCATCTCCGCCGGGATTCGCGACACAAAAAACCGCTCGGTGTCTCTCTATTTACTTTGAGCGGCCCGGCGATAAGGTCAAGATTGCCCTGCGGCGAAGTCTGGGGGAAACGTGCGAACCCAGACTGATTGAAACGATTGTGGGGGCGAAGACGCGTGGCCGATCCTAGGGGGTGACGATCCCTTCGCCGCCGACGATGGGCGTCGCCGGGGAGATGACCAGGCAACGACTATTGACGGTTGACGTGGTGGCCCCATTGTCGCCGACGTCCCGCGCATCATTAAAACCAAATCCAGCGGTGGCCGAAGAGGCGGCGCGGGTGCCACCCACCATAAAGCTCTGATCCGTATCACCGATCGCCTGACCAAAGTCGGAGAGTTCTTCAATCACGCCATCGCGGACCGAACTCAAACCTGCCACCAGCGCGATGATCAAAATGGCCGCCACCAGAATCAGTTCGGCCGAGATGATAAAGCCCTGCTCGTCGTTCCAGAGTTGCTTGAACATGGGGTTGTGCTCCGTGTTTTGCTTGGGGGGAGGACATCGGAGGGATGTCGACTCGGATCAGGTCAAAGGATCAGTTTGCAATTAGCATGCCAGCGCTTGTATTCCGGAGAATTTGGCCACCCGGACCCGCTAAATCGCAGGCTCAAATAGCGGCAGGCAATTCTCGCGGCAAAGGGCCCGAATTCTTGTGGGCTGGTTGATCGGTCAACACCCTGCTCGCTCGTCGATCAAAGTCCTTTTCAGCGGCGGTTAACCGCGTTGTTAGACGACTTTCTCGTTGCGTGTTACCGCATCGCTTCGATATAATGAAATCCTCGCCTCGTGGACGCCCAGTCATTGAGACCCCTGCCATGTGCCACCTGTTTCGTGCTACCTACTTTGCCGCCATCGGTGCGTTACTCAGTTGCTCCCTAAGCATCGCCGCCCAGAGGCCGATTGATTTCAATCGCGATATCCGCCCCATCCTTTCGGACAGCTGTTACAAGTGCCATGGCTTCGACGAGAAGGAACGGCAGTCCGGCCTGCGTCTGGATACGAAAGAAGGCCTAGTGGCCGAGACCGATTCCGGCGCTCCGGCAATCATCGCTGGCAAGAGCGCCGAGAGCGAACTGGTCAAACGCATCCTCTCGACCGACGCTGAAGTGAAGATGCCGCCGCCTGATTCCGGCAAGGTGATTACCCCCGCCCAAGCGGAGTTGCTCAAACGCTGGATTGACGAAGGTGCCGTTTGGAAGCCCCATTGGTCCTTCATCAAACCGGAGCGTCCCGAACCGCCCACGACCCAGCATCAGGCCCTTTCGGCCAATCCAATCGATGCCTTCGTCTTCGAGCGATTGGCCACCAATGGCCTGACACCTTCGACCATCGCGGACAAGACGACACTCATTCGCCGCGTCACGCTCGACCTGACCGGCGTTCCGCCCAGCCTCAAGGAGATCGATGACTTCCTGGCAGACAATGCTCCAAGCGCCTATGAGAAAGTCGTCGATCGCTTGCTCCTTTCGCCGCGCTACGGAGAGCATCAAGCCCGCTACTGGCTCGATGCGGTCCGATACGGCGACACGCACGGTCTGCACCTGGATAACGAGCGCGCGATGTGGCTCTATCGCGATTGGGTCATTAACGCCTTCAATGAGAACAAACCGTTCGACAAGTTCACGATCGAACAACTCGCTGGCGACTTGCTGCCAAACGCGACGCTGGATCAACGCATCGCCACGGGCTTCAATCGCTGTAACGTGACCACGAGCGAAGGCGGTTCGATCGACGACGAAGTCCTCGTGCGCTATAACGTCGATCGCGTCGAAGCCCTGGGCACGATCTTTCTCGGCATGACAACCGGTTGCGCTGTGTGCCACAATCACAAGTTCGATCCGCTCACGCAAAAAGAGTTCTATCAGCTCTACGCATTCTTCAATGGCATCGCCGAAAACGCGATGGACGGCAACGCCATCGCGCCGCCACCGATTCTCAAAGCGCCCACGCCCGAGATCACCGCCAGGCAACAGGCACTCGACCAACAATTAGCGCAGCTTCGCACGCAGATTACCGAGGCACTCGCCAAGGTGGAATACACCGATCCGACGCCGCAAGGCGTCCCCATGGCCAACGAACCGCGAGAGTTCGTTTGGATCGACGACGATTTGCCTCCTAGCGCCCAAGCGCAAGGGACCACGCCGTGGAAGTTTGTCGAGAAGAAAGACTTCGCGGTTCACAGCGGTGAAAAAGCTTCCACGCGCACCGGCGAAGGCATCGTGCAGCACTTCTTTACGGGTGCGAATCCGGGACTCAAGATCGGTGAAGGGGACAAGCTCTTTGCCTATTGCTACGTCGATCCGAACAATCCTCCTAAGACCGTGATGTTGCAATGGAACGATGGCACCTGGGAACATCGCGCCTACTGGGGCGAAGACGCCATCGCGTTCGGCCAAGGGGACACGGCGGGCCATCGTCAGCTCGGTTCGTTGCCTGAGAAGGGGCAATGGGTGCGGTTGGAAGTGGAAGCCGCGAAGGTTGGCCTCAATCCCGGCGCGGTACTCAACGGTTGGGCGTTCACGCAATTCGGCGGCACAGTTTACTGGGACAAAGCGGGCATCGTCTCCAAGACGCCGCAAGCGGGGCAGAGCTTTGAGTCATTGGCGGTGTGGGAATCCTACGAGAAGTCGCTCGCGCAATCGACCGCGCCGCAACCCGTGAAGGATGCTTTGAAGGTCGAGACCGACAAACGCACGCCAGAGCAAACGAAGGCGATCCGCGACTACTTCCTGGAAAGCGTCTATGTGAAGTCGCGCGAGACGCTCGCCCCGATTCGCAAACAGATCGACGACGTCGCCAAGCAACGGACCGATCTGGATAACTCAATTCCCACCACGCTGGTGGCCGCCGAAATGGCGACGCCCCGCGATACGTTTTTCCTCATTCGTGGACAATACGACAAGCGCGGTGACAAAGTAACTCCGGCCGTGCCGGCTGTCCTGCCGCCGCTGCCTGCTGGTGCGCCGGCGAATCGCTTGGGTTTGGCCCAATGGCTCGTCGATCCGAGTCATCCCCTCACGGCGCGCGTGACGGTGAATCGCTTCTGGCAGCAGTACTTCGGCAATGGCATCGTGAAAACCACGAACGATTTTGGCACGCAAGGGGATTGGCCTTCGCATCCGGAATTGCTCGATTGGCTCGCCACCGAATTCCTCCGCACGGGCTGGGATGTCAAAGCGCTACAAAAGCTGATCGTTATGTCGCACACCTACCGGCAGTCGTCAAAAGTGACGCCTGAACTGCTGGCGAAAGATGGCGATAACGCCTTGCTCGCGCGCGGTCCGCGCTTTCGCATGGATGCCGAGATGGTCCGCGATTCGGCCCTCTTTAGCAGTGGCCTGTTGGTCGAACACCTCGGTGGTAAGAGCGTCAAGCCCTATCAGCCGGAAGGGATCTGGGAAGCGGTCGGCTTTTTGGGAAGCAACACCCGCGACTTCAAGCAAGAGTCAGGCGACGCGCTCTATCGTCGCAGCATGTACACCTTTTGGAAGCGCACCGCGCCGCCGCCATCGCTGCTGACGTTCGATGCGCCGTCGCGTGAGACGTGTACGGTGCGTCGCGCTCGCACGAATACGCCGCTGCAGGCTTTAGTGCTGATGAACGACAAGCAATATGTCGAAGCCGCACGCCGTCTGGCCGCCCGCATGATGACCGAAGGTGGCGATTCGCTGGCCGACAAAGCGAATTACGGTTTCCGTTTGACGACAGGCCGTTTGCCGACTGCCGATGAGTCCGCGATTTTGATCAAGTTTTACGGTGAGCAGTTCGCTGAATATCAAGCCAACGTCGAAGCCGCCAAGCAATTGCTCGGTGTCGGCGAAACGAAACGCGACGAAGCCCTCGATCCGGCCGTGCATGCCGCCTGGACGATGACCGCGAATTTAATTTTGAATTTGGATGAGACAGTGACGAAGGAGTAGTGTCGTCCGCACGCCAGTGTCGTCCGCACGCTCCGCGTGCGGACACGGTATGGTTACATCGTCATTGTTACATCGTCCAATAACATCAAGAATAGTGAATTACTCAAAGTTTCCGCACGCGGAGCGTGCGGACGACGCTTGGACAACATTCACCCGAATCGATGAAACTATCCGACCTCCAATACTTCGACCGCAAACAAGATGTCGCCATCTTGTGGCGTCAGCTGCCGCATTGGCCCCAGGCCGGAACGCTCTGTTTCATGACGTGGCGGACGGCGGATTCGGTTCCTGTCGAACTCGTGAAGCGCTGGGAGCGTGAGCGAGCGACATGGTTGAGCGCACATGACATCGAAAAGTCACACGATGATTGGCGATCACGATTGGCTGAACTTCCGCTCGAAACACAGGACGAGTATCACCGCCGATTCACGGAACAATGGGATGAGTGGCTTGATCGCGGATACGGTGCCGCGGTTCTCCGCCGGCGCGAACTCGCGACGATCGTAGGTGATAGCCTCGCCTTTTTTGATGGCGATCGCTATGTCTTGACCGACTATATCGTCATGCCGACACACGTGCATTTGCTGGCCGCGTTTCCGCATGAAGAAGCAATGTTGCGCCAGATCGAATCTTGGAAGCACTTCACGGCCACGCAAATCAATCGCCGGATCGGTTCGAAAGGCCGCTTCTGGCAGGAAGATGAATTCGATCACCTGGTACGATCGGAAATGCACTTTGAACACTACCGGCGATATATTGCCCAGAACGGCCCCCAGGCAAAACTAAGCGACGACGAATACCTTCACTACAGCAAACCCCTCATGCAGTCCGCGTCCTAGCGTCGTCCGCACGCTCCGCGTGCGGATACTTGGGACGGCTGCCTGCCCGTTCGATGTTACCTACCTA
>JBGSHH010000678.1:0-13960 GCA_041752355.1 Pirellulaceae bacterium
GCCGCTGGCTGGTTCCTCACGGCCAGCGTTTACGGCGCGCACGGTATAGCTGGTTGTTTGCTGCAGATCGACATCGCGATCGACCAGAAATGTAACCTTGTCGACCGGTTCTACATTCAGCTTCACTGGAGTGGATTTGCCAAGTTGTCGATAGACATTGAAACTGGTTTCATTGGCATCGGTACCAAGCAGTCGCCAACTCACGAAGACTTCACTCGGCGACGTACGTAAAGCGATCACACCTCGATCTAAGCGTTCCATCTGCCGCTTCGCGGAGGCCGAAAGTGGTAATGTCAGACATAGACACATTGCCAGCAGACATGAGGGAATCGGGCGTTCCATGTTCGGAACCTGCGATTAAAGAGACCGACTCTGATAAGCGACACGCAAGCCTTGGAACGCAGGCACATGTTGACAAACCAGTTGCCATAAGGCGCGAACGCGATCATCCCTCGGGAGTGAACCCCAGCACGATATCAAAGTTGGCCGCTAGTTCGCCAAGCTTGGAATCCTTCAGAGGGGCGAAGTCGATAGTGACTGATTCGCGCTGCTTAGGATCGCGAATGTTGCGCCAAATGCCGTCGCGCTCGTTTTCCGGCGCACCTTTGATGTAGCACTGCGTGACAAATTCCTTCTTGCCCTTGAGCTTAACGGCGACGTGAATGTGCGGGCAGCGGCCGGGATAGACCACAGGCCTGATCGTGCGGAAGTAATAGCCGCCAGTGGTGCCGGTCAGGAATCGCCCGAAACCTTGGAAATTGCTATCGAGTTTTGCGCGATCGCCGCCACCGGTGTGCAGATAAACAGCATTGTTATCGACTTGCCAAATCTCGACGAGGGCATTGCGAACCGGATTGCCCTTCATGTCGAGCACTTTGCCAGTGAGATGCGTGATGGTGCCGACGGCCGGCGTGAGCTTGTCGTTAACGATGATCAAATCGTTGTCGGTGTCGAGCGGGAGTTTGTCGGGATAGAATGGCCCTTCGGTCTGCGGCGGCGTTCGCACAAGTTCCTCAGCGAAGAGGCCAGGCGTGGTAAAGGCGGCGGCGCTGAAGGCCAAGCCACCCAGAAAGGTGCGACGCGGAAGGTAAAGACGTGAGTTGTACATGTTCAAATTCCTGATAAATCGCGTTGGCGGCCCCAGGAAAATCAAACCCAGGACGATGGACGAGGTTTCGCGTGGCCACGCTGCTGGCGAACTCCCCTATCATAACCAATAATCTAGCCTCGCCTAGTAAACGTTTGGTAACACGTCATTTGCGGGAAATATCGCCACGATGATTGATCTTCGAGGACATGCAGCACTGGTCACTGGCTCCACCAAAGGAGTCGGTCGTTCGATTGCCGAAGCCTTCGCCAAAGCGGGGGCTGATGTGCTGGTGCATGGTCGCGTCTGGAATGATGAAGCACGAGAGGTGGTGGAAAAGTGCAAGGGGCATGGCGTATTCGCGGAGTTCGTCACCGGCGATTTGGCAGGTGAGACAACGGCGGTGGTGCAGGAATTGTTTGCTAGTGCCATCGCCAAACTGCCGAGTCTCGACATCCTCGTCAACAATGCCGGAACCTATATCGACAAGCCTTATTTGGAAATGGACTGGGGGACCTACGAACACACCATGCGACTGAATGTGGCCGCGCCCTACTTTCTCACGCAGCAATTCGCGCGGCATTGGATTGCAGGCAAGACCTTTGGGCGAGTGCTGATGATTGGCTCAATCAATGGTCGCCTCGCTGAGCCAACGCACAGTTGTTACGACAGCTCCAAAGGGGCTATCGAAGCGATGGTGAAATCGCTCTGTGTTTCGCTCGCGCCACACGGCATTCGCGTGAATGGACTAGCGCCTGGATTGGTGCGCACACCGCTGACGTCCGTGATCGATCGTGATGCGAAGTTCAAGAACTGGATGGAATTGCACACTCCCAACGGGCAAGTTCCCCACAGCGATGTGTGCGGCGGCGGGGCGGTTTATCTCGTGAGTGACGCCGCCGAGCATGTGCATGGCCAGATGCTAATGGTTGATGGAGGCATGAGCGCCTGGCAACAACCCGACATGCCTGCGAATTGGCAGGCGTAACCAAATCACAACTAGCGCCATTATAATGGAACAACAAGGAGTTACCTCATGATACGAACCCAATTCCGGCTAATCCTGCTGAGCCTTGTTTTGCTCGGCATGGCGAATGTGGCGCTGGCCGACGATGACGGCGCGGCGATGAAAGAACTGCTGTCCCAATCCAAACGGGTTGTCGTCCTCGGCGATAGCATCACCGCCGCAGGCGGCTATGTAGCCGATCTCGACGCCTGGATTGTCGCGCAGCGGTGGAAGAATCCACCGCGTGTGATCAACATGGGCCTCGCGAGCGAAACCGTATCTGGCCTCAGCGAAGAGGGACATGCAGGTGGCAAATTCCCTCGCCCTGATTTGCACGAACGACTTGATCGGGTCCTCAAGACGTCACTGCCGGACCTCGTGATTGCCTGCTATGGGATGAACTGCGGCATCTATCAACCGCTGGATGAAAAGCGATTCGAGAGCTATCAGCAAGGCATTTTGAAGCTGCGCGAGAAAGCACAAGCAGTGGGTGCGAAGCTGATTCACATTACGCCCCCGATGCACGACGCGCTCAAGCAGCCCAATGGCAAGTTCTACAACGAAGTGCTTGGTCGCTATAGCGAATGGCTCATTGAGCAGCGCGCCAAGGGGTGGCACGTCATCGACCTGCATGGACCGATGACGCGCGAGGTGCTACAGCGTCGCGAGCAAGACGCCAATTTCATGTTTGCAGGCGACGGCGTTCACCCCAACGACGCCGGACATTGGTTCATCGCCAAAACCATTATCGCCGCGTTGGGAGACGAGAAATCCGCCGCCGCACAATCGGCCGAGGCGATGCTTAAGGCCAATGATACTCCGGCCGACGTACTGCCCCTGGTGCAATCGCGAATGGCTGTATTGCGTGATGCTTACGTGAATACAGCCGGGCATTTGCGTCCCGGCGTCGCCAAAGGCAAACCAATCGAGGAAGCAGATCGTGAGGCGGATCAGTTGAACGAGCGGATTCAAAAACTGCTTCCATCCAAATAGGTATAGCTCTCCACAATTCACTAGGAACGTCATGCTTTTTTCTCCCATCCCACTCAAGTTTGTGACATCGGCCATTGTCATTTGGCTCTGCGCCATAAGCGCTGCGGCGGCGGATTGGAAACTGTCACAAATGGTCTCCAAAGATGCCCAAGGTCGCGCAATCTATGCTGGCAAGCCGCTTGATGCCAAATTCAAGAATCCTATTTCGCCAGAGGATGAAGCGGAATTTCAAGCTCGCGCGCGCAATGTCATCGAACGCCAAGGCAAGTTGAAAGTCGCTGCTGGCAACACGTACTTCGAGAACGAAAAGCGGACGTATGGATACCTCATGGCGCAAGTTCTTGCTGGCGATCCTAATGCCGCTCAGAATTTGCAGGTTGAAGACGCTCAGGCCAAGGAGTGGCATAGCGAGACCGAAGGTATTGATTTCTTTGCTTGTTTTACGATCAAACATCAAACGCGCAAGTATTTCTATTTTGGCGACTTACTCGATCCTGCCTATCGCGAGCGGATGAAGCGTGGCGCGAAAGCATGGACGGCTAAGGATCCAATGCTCCGCCCTCATCCTGTTTTCAAAGGTCCTGGCGGTGGCTGGGGCCCCGACCAAAAGAACAGTTGGGTCGATGTGCGCAGCACGGAAAACTTGTATTTGATGCGGATTAGTTCGATCTATCTGTTCGCGGAAGAAGCTGGTAACAAGGAAGTTACCGACAGGTACAAGCAAGAAATCGCGCGATACGCTCGCACGCTTTATCGCATCGGCATGGGAGAATGGGATTCGGAGAACTATCACGGGCATTCGATCGGACCACTCTGCAATCTGTACGACTTCGCCAAAGACGACGAAGTGCGCCTGCTCGCGAAAGCGTGTCTCGATTGGGTCAGTGCAGCGGGGGCAGTAAAGTACTATCGCGGTGGTTTCAATGGCCCCACCAAACGCGACTATAACCACGTGCAACCGTTCGGCGGCAGCGCGGCGAACATGCTAAGTTTGCATTTTGGCGATTGCCCCACGAAGGAGGGCGAGTGGGAATCGGACGAGGTCCATCTCATTACCAGTAGCTATCGTCCACCACCGGCGGTGCGCAATTTGGCCCGCAAGCAGATGAAACTGCCCGTCGAACTATACAACTCCAAACCAAGTTACACCGCGACGACCACGGGCGATGCGACTTCGCTGCCGCAGTACCTGGAGACGTACTATCTCGGCCACAGCTTTCAAATGGGTTCGCTCGCGAGTGGAACGAGCGAAGATGGCGATGATGTGAATGGCTTCAAGATTCTTGCTTATAGCCAGAAGCGTGGGGCGGATGCATTGCAATGTGTTCCTGGCAGCGATCCGCTGTTTGTCGGGTCGCCAAAGTATCAATCCGGCAAAGTCGCCGGCCCCAATCGCGTCGCGCAGGATCGCAATCTGGCGATCTGGTTAGTGAAAGACGGCACGTCACCTTGGCGATGGGTGATTCCGCAAGCAATCAAGGTGACCAGCGAGAAGGAAGTCACTTTTCTGGAAGACGAGCGCACTTGGGTTGCGATTCGAGGCGTGGGAACTAGTCCGATCGTGATTGATGACGCCGGTACGAAAATGATTTCCAGTGAGGAGAAAGCCCCATTTCCTGGCCATCAGGTGCTATCGGCAACCGGCAATGCCGAACAGTTCTGTGGACTGGTGATCGAAGTTGGCGAGCAACAAACGCACGGCAGCTTCGACAAGTTCAAGCAACAAGTCCTGGCGAGCGAATTGGATGCCGAAAAGTTAAAAGAAGGGATCGTGACCTACAAGACGCCCGATGGCAAGTTCCTCGGCATTCATTGGAACGACAATGCCGCTGACCTTGGTGTCTGGAAAAATGGCCAGCGACACGATTGGAAGCAGCACGCGGAGTATCTCTACCGCAATGTGCAATCGACCGAGATGGCTGCGCCGATTTTCTCGCGCTGGCATGACGGCGCGCTCTATGTGGAAGCGGGCGATGAGGCGTTTGCCTGTCGCGTGAGTGAAGAGGGACAGGTCGTGTTCGCCAATGGAAGCGCCGAGGAAGTCAGAACGAGGGTCAAACTGAAATAGGGCCGCATTTAGCCTTTAAGCAGTTCTTCAATAAACGCCAGATCAGCGTCGACGGCGTCGATCTGGATCAGCAGTAGTTCGCCGGACTGCAGGTGTCTCAGCGCTTCGGCAATGGCCTGTTTCTCACCATCGACGCGCAGGAGATCGCTCGTGCGTTTTCCTTGGCGAACGCCTGTTTCGAGTAGTTCATAGCACTCGTTTTCTGCTCGCCCACGTCGGCGCGATGGCTCTTCGTAGAGAATGACGCGATCGAAGGCGTCGCCCAAGAGCGCCGCCTGGCGAATGATTTGATCGTCGCGTCGATCACCATCGGCTCCGTAAACGACGGTTCGGCGCGGGTGAGGAAACTTTTCGATCGATTCGATCAGCGACACAATCGCCGATGGATTATGGCCGTAGTCGAGAATGATTGTCGCCCCTTTGCGTTCTAGAACGTTAAATCGCCCTGGCGTTTGAGCGATATCGCTGTCGAAAGTCCGTAGCACGCGTTGAATCAAGTCGAGTGGAATCTCCAGCGCCCAAGCGGCGGCGGTGGCGGCGAGGACATTCTCGATTTGAAACCCGATCAAACCACCGCGCGTCAGCGGAACTTCACTCAGTGGAAGGACGGCCGTGTCGCCGGTTGCTTCGCCAGCGATCAGCACGCCATCGCGAATAAAGAATGCCGTGCCATTCGCTTGGCGGTGGGAGACAATCACCGGATGTCGCTCGTCGATGGCGAAGAAGGTGAGCTTGCCACGGCAATGTGTCCGCATTTCAACAGTCAGCGCATCGTTTGCGTTCAGTACGCCAGTCCCGGATTCTTCTCGAACGGCGTCGATCACAGTGCTCTTCACATAGGCGAGTTGCTCGGCCGTATTAATATAGTTGATGCCGAGGTGATCGCCTTCACCGATGTTGGTGACGATGGAAACATCTGCGCGATCGAAACCCAGCCCACCGCGCAGGATGCCGCCGCGCGCCACTTCAAACACGCCAGCTTCCATTTCCGGATGGCGCAAAACGATGCGTGCGCTGTTGGGTCCGCTGCAATCGGCCGCCTCGATCCGCTCGCCTGCGACGAAAACGCCATCGGTGCAAGTCATACCAGTGCGGAATCCAGCGGCATCGACCATGCTGGCCAGCAACCGCGTAGTGGTCGTCTTTCCATTCACACCGGTTACGCAAGCGATGGGGATGCGGCCGTCATCCCGCGTTGGAAAAAGATAGTCGAGCATATCGCGCGCGACTTCAGTTACGACTTCCGGCAGCGGCAAGTAAGTATCCAAATTGGGATTGGCGTGCAGATCGAAGACACCCCCTCGTTGCGGAATGAGCGGTTGTTGAATATCGCGAGCGCGAATATCCACGCCGGCGATATCGAGCCCCACCACGCGCGCGGCCTGCATGGCCTTGAGCGCGGCATCGCGCCCGACTTTCGCGGTGACATCGGTGTAGGTCCACTGGCCCTTTTCTTCGACGCAGCGCACCGCCACGGAAACTTCACCATCGATCATCACTAGCCGATGTAGATCCCCTTCCAACGCGTCGCGATTGACGACCTGCACCGACTGCAACAGTAGCTCCACCAGTTCCTTGTCTTGAGCCGCTTGCAGTCCGGTGGCGGAAGTACGATCGGTCGTTAGTCCATTAATCCGGCGTTGTTCGCAGCCATAGCCGAGTTGCAGCACCGAACGATTCAGTCGCAACGTGGGAATGCCGCGATCCTTCGCGAGCGATTGCAAATGATAAACAACTTCAGGCAGGCAGGCTGCTATCGCCAGTTCTTTGAGTTTGGCGACTTCCGTATCGATATCGAACGGCAAGTCGTAGGCGGCGGCCATGATAAGTTGAAAGCCGGTTTCCATGCAGGCCCGACCATGCTGTTCATCGCGATAGCGAAAGGCGACACGATAAACTCCTTCTTCCGGCGTTTCGCGCGCTTTGCCGTAGCCGGCGTCTTTATAGGATAAGGCTTGCAATTCCAGCGTCACGTGTTCCAGAACGTGTCCCAGCCAGGTCCCCTGCCGCATCCGCTTGAAGAAGCCGCCGTGTACGCCGGGGCCGCAACGATGTTCGATCATTGTCGGCAACCAGCCCATGACGCGTTCGTTGAAGCCGGGAATGGAATCGGTGCCGGTGTCCTTGAATTCCTGCAAATCGACGAGGGCTTCCAGAACCGGAAACCGCGCCCAGATGTTAGGACCGCGCAGCGCGCGAATGTAACGAATTTCCATGCTACCGCGATCCCAGAGAGGCTGCACCCCCCGCGTGCCGTGCGGGCGAGGCGTCAGACGATTCGTCTGATGCCAGTAGCTTAGTAAACGTCCCGCGATTGGGCTATGGCAGAGTGGCGTCGATGCCGGAGCAACTTACACCAAAGCCTCGTCAATCAATTGCCCAGCAACTAGTGGCAGAGGGCGACCGGCGAGATCGTGGATCAGCGTGTGAGGATCGATACCGAGTAAATGATACATGGTCGCTAACAGGTCCTTGGGCGAAATAGGGCGGTCCGCGACTTCGCCAGCGTGCTTGTCGGACGCGCCGATGACTTTGCCTCGGTGGATACCAGCCCCCGCGATGAGTGAGGAATAGACCCGCGCCCAGTGGTCGCGACCGCCACCGTTGCCTTTGGTTAGAGTGGGGGTACGACCATGTTCGCTCGTGCAAACTACCAGTGTTTCGTCCAAAAGTCCGCGGCGATCCAGATCGGTAATCAGTCCATACCACCCCTGGTCAAAGCCAGGCGCGAGTTCGTTTTTCATGCGAGCGAAATGATTCCAGTGCGTATCCCAACCACTTCCGGCCAACCCGAACTCATCCCAAAATATGCTCACCACACGTCCGCCGGCTTCCACCAGACGTCGCGCAGCAAGGCAAGATTGGCCGAACAACGTCGAGCCATAGAGCGCTCGCGTTTCGGCGTTCTCGCGTCGCACATCCAGCGATTCGGCTACCGACTTGGATTCCAACAGCGCCAGCGCAGCGGCTTGGTGTCGTCGCATCTTGCCAGCGGCCCCTGTCGCGGCGATTTGCGGCTGCAAGTTGTTGATTTGTTGGAGCAGCGATTGGCGACTATGCAGACGATCGATCGTCCATTCTGGCTGCAGGTTACCAGCTGCCGAGAGCGCAAAGTGGCAATCGTCGGCCACTCCCATATAGGGATCGTTCCCTTCAAAGACCTTCTCGTTGAGCGTTTTCTTATGGCCTCTGTTGGCAGTGCCGCGGAATTCCGTCCACACCGGATCGTATTGATTGCCGAGAAATGCAGCATACGGGCCAGCACGGGGCACTTCACCTTCGCGCTGTGAACTGAAGCGAAACGGCAAAGCGAGATTCGGCGGCACGGCGGGCTGCGGTTGCTGATTTGCTTCGCGCTGCTTCGCCTCGACATATTCCACAACCGAGCCAAAATAGGGCCAATGCCTTTGGTCATTGGGCTTGAGTTCCATCGCCACATCGATCGACGGGACGCCAGTCAAAGCAAAGGCGACGCCGTGGATGGGATGCTCGTGCGTCATCGAACGCAACACTGTCACACGATCCATCACTTCGGCCATTTTGGGGAACAATTCCCCGACCTGGCAACCAACGAGCTTCGATGGAATCACGCCTAACTCGCCACGGATTTCCACGGGGGCATCCGGCTTAGGATCGACCCATTCCAGTTGGCTTGGCGCGCCATACAGATGAATGAGGATTACATTCTTCGCTTTGCCGAAAGATCGCCCGCGCGTTGGGCCTGCCGCGGCGCTAGCTTGCAACGTAGTGATATCGGGAAGCGTAAGACCTGCGAGTCCTAAACCACCTACGCGCAGCATGTCGCGGCGCGTGAGACCATCGCAGAGTCGTTTTGGTGAGCCAAGGATGCGGAGCATAGGGCTTATTATGCAAATCGGCAGGCAAAAAGAAACTAAAAAATCAGCCGCCGATTTGCTTAATGGCTTCCCTCGATAGGCGGGCTAAGCGGGGCGAAGCGGAGTTTGCCAATTTTTCCAGGCTAGGTAAGGCGGCGGCGGCACCCGGTCCGATTTGCCCGAGCGCCCAGGCGGCGCGCTCACGCGCGTTATCGGCACTGCTGGAGATCAAAACCTTGCCCAAAGCATCCGTGTAAGGCGAAGCTTTGGCTTCCATCCGCCCCAAGAGCGTCGCCGCCCAATAGACGACATCGGCGTTGGCATCCGTGAGCAACGCGGCAATGGATGAGGCGTCGGCGGCTGACGGCGGCCCGCAATTTTCGAGCAAATCGGTGGCTTGCTGCTGGCGATTCTCATCCTCGCTGCGCAGATCGGTCGCCAATTGGATGACGTCCATGACCGCTGGCTCCTGCTTAAAAGGACGTATCAGAATCGTCGGTTGGTGGGGTGTCAAGCCGATCTTTTTGACGCGCGTCGATTGTTGCGTCATAATCGGCGTTTCGTTTCCCGCCAATATCGCCACTGCGGCCCACACCCATTTGACGTAAGGATTCACTATGCGAATCGTTTCCACGTTCTGTTTGCTGATGCTATTGTTCACTTCGGTCGCTACAGCCGAGGACAAAGATGAAGGCTTCGTCGCTTTATTCAACGGCAAAGATCTCACCGGTTGGCAAGGAGCGACCGATGGCTACGTCGTCGATGAAGGCGCCATTCAATGTCTGGCCAAGAAAGGCGGCTTCCTCTATACCGACAAAGAGTATGGCGACTTCCATCTCAAGTTTGAATTCAAGCTTACGCCAGGCGCGAACAACGGCTTAGGTATTCGAGCGCCGATCGGTGGCGATCCGGCTTACGTCGGCATGGAATTGCAAGTTCTCGACGACACCGCCGATGTCTACAAAAACCTGAAAGAATATCAGTATCACGGCTCGATCTACGGTGTCGTGCCAGCCAAACGCGGGCATCAGAAACCGGTCGGCGAGTGGAACACCCAAGAAGTGATCGCCAAAGGTAAGCAAATCACGATCATCCTTAATGGCGTGACGATCGTCGATGCCGACATCGAAAAGGCGAGCACGCCCAAGACCATCGATGGCAACAATCATCCCGGCTTGAAACGAGAGAAGGGGCACCTCGTGTTTTGTGGACACGGCCACGACGTCTGGTTCAAGAACCTACGGCTCAAAACGCTCGATGAGAAGAGCGATAAGAAATAGCAGTCAACGAAGCGCCATAGGTTGAACTCTCAATTAGAGAGAGCTGCGAAACCCTTATTCAGAGTCACTTTAAGGCGCCTTGTCCGACGGAGAAGGTGCTTTCCTTACGACCACTACGCGCGGTGAACGGTGTCTTTAGCCTGTTCGTTGCGTTTGATAGCGTCATACACTTCTTGCCGATGGACGGGCACGTCGGCAGGTGCCTGAATCCCAAGGCGCACCTTGTCGCCTCGAACTTCAATCACCGTAATCACAATGTTGCCGTCAATGACGATCTTCTCGTCCCGTTTTCGCGATAACACCAACATGGGGGGCATCCTTTGCACTTGGTTGCGCACCGCAACCGTTGACCATGGTTTCCTCTGCGTAATTCTAGTGACGGCAAGAAATATGGCCTGAAATTTTCTTTTGCGGCTCACCGCAGCAGGACACCTTGCACATTGGAACTACCGGTCCGTGTAACCTAAGTGCGCGATATAAGTGCAATTTGCGGAATAAGTTAAGATTCGCAGTCGCAATGCCGACGGGGCGACAAACGAAGGCGATTCCCCTCGCAAAAATTTCTCGCATAATTCTTGTGCGCGATGCTGGACTCTCTACTGGACATGGGAATGCCCCACAAAGTCCCATCAGATGACGAAATGTTTATCAGGATGTTTGATACTGGGCGTATAGAAATCCTCCTCGAAAGTGGGTCAAGACTTAAAGAGTAACGGAAAGAATTGGCCACGCATTCTTTCACCAGCGGCGATTGGCGGGACGCCCGCTAGCAGCACTTCGGCACTAGCCGACTGAGTTCCATCGAGAAAAGCATTGATCACCACCGCGCGGCGCGGCCGCTCTGTCTTATTCTCGAACGAGCCGTGCACCATCAGTGGGTGATGGAAAGAGCACTCGCCGGCTTTGAGTTCAATGGCAACGGGATGGGTGAACTGTTCCCACTGCTCTGCGTTGAGCACTTCCTGAATCGCGTTCATATCGCCCGCCAAACCGGTGATGGGGAGCAGCGTCCAATTATGACTCTTGGGGACGTAGTGTAGACAACCATTCTCCTTAGTGCTGTCGTCCAAGCCGATCCAACAAGTGAGATGATTCATCGGCTGCGTGCGTGTCCAGTACGAATAGTCCTGATGCCACGCCACCACGCCGCCATGTTTGGCAGGCTTACAAAAGAGCTGATCGTGCCAGAATCGCACCGCGCCGCCGAGCAACTGGCTCGCCGCCAACGTGAATGCCGGATGCCACAAGACATCGTGAAAGCCCGGCGTGATGCGCCAAGCACCTAGCGCGTGAAACAACACCTTGTCGGGATTGGGCGATTCGTTGGTGTGATACTCGTACCACAACTCGCGCCCTTCGTGATCGGATTGAAAGAGCGGCTCAAGTTCGGAACGCAATTGCTCAATCTGCTCGTCGTCCAAAATTCTCACGCCTGACAAGTAGCCATTCTCGTGATAAAAAGTGACTTGCTCGTCGGTCAAACGATAGCGTTCCCACTCATCGGCGGATTGCGGTAGCTTGAGAAAATTGCTGACAGGTTCGTGTCGCGTGGAAAGATCAACAGCCATGGGATTCGTCATAGAGGGAGTTATTGATTGCCTTCGCGCTGGCATCTGGTAGCATACGCAGGAGCTAAGTCATTACCAGGCGGCTTACGACCTGAGTATAGCCGTTCGCCTCGCTCGCCTAAAGAACCTACTTGCAACAGGAACTGTCACCATGCCGCACACCTTCATAAGATGCCTCATTCTTCCGTTGCTCCTGTTGACGTCGCTCGCCGGCGCTGCCGAGCCAAGAACCGAATTGCTCTGGCCCAAAGGCGCGCCCGAGGCCAAAGGAGATGCCCCCAACGACAAGCCAACCCTCATCATCTATCAGGCTGAATCCGACAATACCAATGGCTGCGCGGTAGTGATTTGCCCAGGTGGTGGATATGGCGGCCTGGCCATGGGTCACGAGGGACACGACATCGCCAAATGGTTCAATTCGCTCGGCGTTTCGGCGTTCATCTGCGACTATCGCCATCGCGGCAAAGGCTATAGTCATCCCGCGCCATTACAAGACGCGCAGCGCGCCATTCGCACCGTCCGTGCTCGTGCCAAGGAATTCAATGTCGACGAAAAGAAAATCGGCATCATTGGTTTTTCCGCCGGCGGGCACCTGGCCAGCACCGCCGCCACGCATTTTGATGATGGCCTCAAAGACGGCGACGACATCGCGAAGACGGGCTCTCGCCCTGACTTCGCCATCTTGTGCTATGCGGTGATTGCGTTTGACGAAAGCTACACGCATAAAGGTTCGCAGCACAATCTGCTCGGCCAGGATGCGCCCAAGGAACTCGTCGATAGCCTCTCAAATGAAAAGCAAGTTACCAGCAACACACCGCCGACCTTCCTTTGGCACACCACCGAAGACACTGTGGTGCCGCCGCAAAACAGCGCGCAGTTCTATCTCGCCTGCGTGCAACATAAAGTACCGGCGGAATTGCACATCTATCTCAAAGGGCGGCATGGCATCGGGCTGGGCGCCGACCATCCCGGCGCGAACCAATGGCCGAAGCAGTGTGAACTGTGGTTGACGAACCAAGGGATGATCAAGAAGTAGTTTTGCCATGACGATGCGATCTTTGGTCACGGGCGCAACTGGCTTTGTTGGTTCGCGCTTGATGCAACGCCTGGAACGACCGGTTGTCCTCAGTCGCAGCGCCCCCAAGGCGAAGGCGAAGCTATCGGAACGGCTTTTTGACGCCTATGATTGGGACGCCGAACACGCCTTGCCGCCGCTGGCCGCGTTCAAAAATGTCGAGACGATCTTCCATCTGGCTGGCGAGCCAGTGTCCGAGGGACGTTGGACGGATGCCAAGAAAGTCGCGTTGCGCGAAAGTCGCGTCGCCGGCACGCGGCATCTCGTCGAAGCGCTCGGGCAGTTGCCAGCTGAGCGACGCCCGAAGACATTGGTTTCGGCTTCCGCTGTGGGCTACTATGGTTCGCGCGGTGATGAAGTCTTGACGGAAGTCGCAGAACCGCAAGATTCTTACTTGGCGGAAATCTGTGTCGCCTGGGAGAATGAAGCGTGGCGCGCATCGGAACTTGGGATGCGCGTGGTGATGATTCGCGTGGGCATCGTACTGGGTCCTGGCGGCGGCGCGCTCGCTAAAATGTTACCTCCCTTCAAGCTTTGGGTGGGGAGTCCGCTGGGCAACGGTCGCCAGTGGATGCCTTGGATCCATCTCGATGACCTGGTCGAAATGTTCCTCTTCGCCGCCGAGACTGACACTTTCTATGGCCCGGCCAATGGCTCGGCTCCCAATCCGGTCACCAATCGCGAATTTACCCACACGCTGGGAAAAGTCCTCGGCGTGCCGACGATCTTGCCTGCGGTCCCAGGCTTTGCGCTGCGTGCGGTGCTGGGCGAATTCGGCGACATGCTGCTCACGTCGCAACGCGCCCTTCCGCAGGCCGCCGAGCAAGCCGGCTTCAAATTCCAGTATCCCACTTTGGAAGAAGCATTGGTCGATATCGTGGAATAGGCATCCCACTTTTCGCCCAACCCTGCTCATCGCCCCGCATGCCAGGCGGGGTCGTGATGGGTGAGATTGATTTGGCGGATGGCTTCCAGGGTGATGGCAGCGCAACTGCTGGCCAGGTTCAGGCTACGGACCTGCGGACGCATCGGAATCTTGAGCAGGCG
>JBGSHH010000679.1:0-5479 GCA_041752355.1 Pirellulaceae bacterium
GCTTGAGTCCTTGCGCGCTTGGCCTCTGCTCAAAGGCTATCGGGGCAAACCGGCGGTCAATATCGAGCAGTTGATCGAAGTTTTGATGCGCTTGTCGTATTTGATCGCGGACAATCCCGAGATTTCCGAGCTTGACGTCAATCCCTTGCTCGCGACGCCCGAGCAAGTCATCGCCCTCGATGCGCGCATTATCGTCCAAACGCCAGGGCGCGCGGAATCGCGACACGCATATCCCCACTTGGCCATTCGCCCCTATCCCGAAGAGTTCGTGAGGACGGCCGCCTTGAAGGACGGCAGCCAGGTCCTGCTACGGCCGATTAAGCCCGAGGATGAGCCGTTGTGGCACGAACTGCTGCGAAACTGTTCTTCCGACACGATTAACCGGCGGTTTCGCTACATGTTCAAAGCGACGACGCACGACATGGCGACGCGATTTTGCTTTATCGACTACGACCGGGAGTTGGCCATCGTCGCCGAGCAGGAAGACGCACAAGGTCGGAAACTGTTAGGCGTGGCACGCTTGGTCGCGGATGCCGATCATACCCAGGCGGAATTTGCGATTCTGGTAGCCGATCCCTGGCAGGGCCTAGGGCTGGGAAGCATGCTGATGGATTATTGCCTCGATATCTGCCGCAACTGGGGAACACACTTGATCGTCGCACAAACGGCGACAGACAATCTTCAGATGGTAGGCATGTTTCAAAGACGCGGATTCAAGCAGACCTTCACACCCAATGACACCTTTGGCTTTACCAAGCAGTTAGCCTAGTCAACCAGTCCGCGCCTCCCGGAGTGCCAAGATGTATGCACTCCCTCGAGTTCCACGGCAATTGTGTCTTTATTGCTCATCGTGTTCGGGAAGTCCGCAAGCTTCTTCCCAAACACCAAAGGGATCTTCCCAGGCGTCCCAAACGGCGGGACCCGCATCCAATTCCGCGTCGGTGACGAGGCATTCACGCAAGGCGGATTCGACTCGCTGCTTATCGAGGTTTTGACCGATCAGCACCAGTTCCGTGCGGCAATCTCCCCACGGTTCTTGCCAGACTTCCGCTATTTCAGCGGCAAACTTCGGGTCGTCTGGCCAATCGTCCGGGGATGTCGTAGCCGCCCACAGTCCCGCAGGTGCCAACGAGAAGACACGCCCCGCCTGCGACCACTCGCCGGCCAAGTCGTGGCGCGTCGCCAGCCAAGTCGCGCATCGACGTTGATGGAACTCATATCATTGACGTTGAATGCTACCCGTAGGCCTTCTCGATTCGAGAGCAAGCGATTTAAAAGCGTGATCTTTCCAGCCCCGAGAAAGCCCGAGAGCACAGTGACCGGAAGTTGCTGGTTGTTCGCACTCATTTAACTGCAATCCTTGGATGTCCGCCCCACGCGTCTACTAAGTCCATGCCTGCAAGGGAAGCTCCATGAAAGTCTCACGGTGGTGTAATGGCACTTGTGGTGTAACACGATCCAAGTCGCCCCATTTTGACGCCGCAAGTGCCTTGCACTGGAAAGACGAATGTGTGTAACCTGCAGTTTCGTTGGTTCCTTCCGCTTCTCCCCTGGAGATAAAAGTTATGTCAAGCGACAAACACGACAATCATCCTCACCAACATGGTCCCGAGTGTGGTCACATCGCGATCACACATAACGACCATGTGGACTATCTCCACGACGGTCACTTGCACCACCCACAAGGAGGCCACATTGAAGAGCACACGCTCGATGTTACGGCGCTGAATCCCGATGGCTGTGTACCGCACAGTTGCTCAGCGCATGATGCATCGCACGTGCATGGCGAAGGCTGTGGACATGAAGCGGTACCGCATGGCGATCATGTGGATTACCTCGTGGATGGACACCTCCATCATCCTCATGGCGATCACTGCGATAACCACGGACCCGTCAAAGTTCAGGAGTAAGTTGTGGAGAACGTCACTGGAAGTACCGTCCGAGCCAGCGAAGCGCAAGTCCGTGAGGATCGCGAACTCCGATTGCAGTTGCTCATGGAGGGTCAAATCGTCTTGACGATCTCCCAAGGCGAGGAGATCGTCGTGGACGCTGTGGAGTTGATCGATGCTTTGGCGAAAGAATGCAGGTGTTCGCATCGCGACACGCATTAAATTCCTTCGCCACCGCCGCAAGGATTCTCAACTCCCATTTAGCGCCGGAATAATTGGATGTTATCCGGCGCTATGGTCGGCTCGAGAAGAACTCTTGGAGGAAAGTTCTGAATTGGAGGCGATACACCGCGGCTGAGATTACCTACGCGACGACAACGATCCAGAAACTACGTGAATACAATTTCATGGGCGATGCTGCAGCGTCTGGGGATGTCCCTTCGGCAAGGGTGTTTCGGCGCGAAGGAGAGCAAACCGGGCGCCCTCTTGTTTATTGCTGATCATGATGTTGGCGAGCCGGGCACCGTTGCCGCCAGACTCCGCGTGGTACGTGCCACCATAGACGATATGGTCCTCCATCGAAGCATCGCCGTATCCTTTTCCGTCACGCCAAAACCAATGCCAGCGATTGCCAATTACGTCGAATAGACCCCATGCATTGGGACGCTTTTGGGCCACATGCTGCATCTTTTTATCGGAGTTTTCGCGCGTCCAGGCGTAGGGCAAAGCATCTTCAGGGTTGTCTCCGCCAGGGTTCATCAACGCGATGCCGGCGCGCGAAGCGTATTCCAGCCGAACTTGATCCGGCAGGATGACTTTCCAGCCATCCGGCGCATGCTTTGCCAGCGCGGGAAGCACGATGTCGACGGTATCCCGATAGGTCATAGTGGCAGGGAGTTTCCGTTCGTTTGCCATCAATTCACTAAGTCCTAGAAGCGCGGCGTGTTGCTCCGCCGTCAATTGTGTCTGCAACATATAGAACGGCTCGGAGATCGTTTCCGCATGCAAGCGTTCGTCTCCTTCGTGGCCGGGCTCATCATCGGGACTTCCCATCATGAACTTACCAGCGGGAATGAGTCGCCAGATCAGCGTCGGGCCCTTGTCGCCAATTCTAGTTTCCCACGTCGCTGGATAGCCGGTTGTCTTCGCCGTTTCCTGCTGCCGACGCTTGGCTTCGTCGGCATCGAATGGCCATTTGGAATAGACTTCCACCGCGGGGACTTTCTTGGCGGGAACTTCGTCGGCTTGTTCACGCTGCTGCATTGCGGCAATGCCATACTCCTCGCGCAGCGCGGCGAATTGCAATGTAAGTTCGCGGTTGTCCAGCGGCCGCGCGAAGATCAGCAAGCGGGCGAGTTCGCCATCGAATGACTCGACCCCCGGATGTTCCACAGCATCGCGTTCTTGCCCAATCGCCATTTTCGAAGGATTGGCGCGGACATTGATGGGGACTTTGCTTTGTGCTGCGGCGCGCGTGTCGTTGTGAAAGATCTCGCAATTCACTTCGCCTATCCCCGCGGCAAGTCGCCCCGCGAGAATGGTGAATTGACCCACCCGCAAGGTTTCACCATGGATCTGGGGATTGTTGGCGTCGAAGCGGCCGAACGTAACTCCATTGCGCACGCCCCACCAGGCTTGATTATCGTCGCTCAGGCAACACCACAGTCCTTCATAGTTCCCGCCATTGCGCAAATTGCCGAAGAAGGAGTTCACATCTTTCAGACCCACACGTTGTTCATCCGGTGCGAGCACTGCGAACCACGTGCAACCATCCCCCTGCGTTAGTGCATCGAAGGCGTCCTCGTCAAGACAAACCAATTCTTGCTGGCGAAAGCTCAGTGCATTGTGATCGCGCAGTTCTTTAATGGAAGTGCGTAATGTCGGGCGGCCCGATCCTCTTTCCTTGCGCCCCTGGTCGCGACAGACGAAGTCTTGTGCGGCAAAATCGCTGACCTGATTTCGCCAGATGGTGACGCGTTTGCCATCTTCGATCGTCACACCGCGATCGGCGTTGAGATCGAGCACCAGTCCTTGAGGCATGCGGCTTGTATCTTCAGCTGGGACGTTAGCTGCAAAAATCATCCCCAGCAACAGTACATAGAGTGGCTTCATAAAAATCAATCGGAGGATAGAGGCGGCGAAACATTAGGGGCAGGCGAAATAGAAATCTCCGCGACGTCGAGGCCGACGGATTCGTGGAGGGTGGTGATAATGACGACGTTGACCACATTCCCAGTCGCCGTCTGCGCGCGATTGTGATGTAGCGGCTTCAATTCGCGAATCGGCACGGCGAGCGTTTGCCAATGACCATCGCCTGATAAGCCGGGATACGCCTTCACCAATTCGAAGTTGCCGGAAAAGCTGCCATCGGGTCGGCGCGTCGCGAGCATTAATTGCAGCGGTACGGACTTGTTCCATCGTAGCTTGAGACGCAGGATCGAGTCTTCTTCGACCAGCGCGAATGCATCGTCAGCGAGATTCGAGGGGGCGCGCACAATCACGCTATGATGCACCCAGACGCGACCATCGGGTCCGCGCGATTCCACGGTAGGGACGGCGTGAACAAAGGCTGGTTCTGATAAAGCAGCAGCGTGCCATTCGCCTGTCAGCTTATCCGGAGGATGCGAGAAGTCGGCCTGCCACACATTGGCTTGCAAACCCATGGGCCCCGGCGAAAGCTGGTCGCTCGCGGCGAGCGAGGCCGCGACACATTGTTGCGCGCCGACCTGAACCTCGCGTCCATCGACCAGTCGTTTCAACCGCACGCGACCTTCGACGACACTGAGATCCGTGCGATGTTCGGTGGCGTCGATCGAGAAGACGGTGCCCAGCACTTCCATTTCCGCAGAAGCAGTGCGCACTTTCAACGGTTGGCCAGCTGGTTGTGGCGCGACGTCGGCGGTGAGCGCTCCCCGCTTGAGCAACACAAGCTTACCGTCGCGTGCCGAAAAGGACGCCTCTGCGCTCCCACGGATTGTCAGTTGCGTGCCATCCACGAAGCGCACGTCGGCGGTCGCCGCTTTGCTCTCGATTTCAATGGTTCCCGCGGTCAGGGACATTCCTGCTTGCAGCGGCACACGCTCCCCGCCGTCGCTCCAAGTCGCCGCGCCTTGAACCGCGACCACCTCCAACAGTGCAGGCGGCGCTGGCGCGCTGACATAAACGATCGCGAGTGGCAACAAACTAATCGTGGCGAGAACACTTCCCCAGCGAATGTAAGCAGATGTCTGCCAACTCGATCGCAGCACGGGAGCAGCGTGCGTTCCTTCTTGACGCGCTTCGCGACAACGCGCTCCCTCGGCAATTGCGAATGCCTGCTCCGCGATGTCGCGCAGCCGCTCTCGCGCCGTCGGATCTTGCGAGAGCAACTGATTCAGCTGCTGCACCTCGAACTCGGAAAGTGCGCCATCGAGATACCGCAGCAACAATCCCATGTCCTGTGACTCGTGCCCCAGCTTGAAACGCCCGTTGCGCTTGTCGTTGTGTCCGAGGTCGTACTCAAACGACCAGGGCACCGTGACCAGCGCGAAGTTCCACAAATCGGCCAGTTCGCGCGGATCGCCGCTGTGGAAAACAAAGCACACGAAGAC
>JBGSHH010000680.1:0-3316 GCA_041752355.1 Pirellulaceae bacterium
TCTCAATCGCTTGTGGGACGAACTGCATTTTATTAGCCGCGACGCGCTCACCCTCGTCGATGCCTACACGCAGTTGATGGAGTTTGCGACGCAAGATGCCGATCCGTCCGTATTCGAGCCGTTGCGCAAGCCGATTCAAGATCGCGCCGCCGCCTATCGACAGCAATTGATCGATACCGAACCGCAGCATTTGGAATCTGTACTCAAGTTCGCGAACAACGCCTATCGTCGCCCACTGACGGAACGTGAAACCACGGAGTTAACTTCACTCTACGCACGCTTGCGCAAGGAAGAACATCCGCACGATGCGGCGATTCGTTTGTTGATTGCACGCGTGCTGATTGCGCCCGCCTTTTTGTATCGTCTGGAGCAACCGGTCGCCGGCGCGAAGCCGGGCCCAGTGAGCGACTATGAACTGGCGAGCCGCTTGAGCTATTTCCTGTGGTCGTCGCAACCCGATGCCGAATTGAGGCAATTGGCGGCGGAGCATCGCCTGCATGAACCAGACGTGATGCGCTTGCAAATCAAGCGACTGCTCGCGGATCCTAAGGCGCGCCGTTTTGCCACGGAATTCGCCTGTCAATGGCTGCATATCCACGGTTTCGATCAACTCGATGAAAAGAGCGAGCGACACTTTCCTACCTTCGCGGGCTTGCGGGGAGCCATGTATGAAGAGTCCATTTTGTGGTTCACGGACTTTTTTCAGAATAATGGTTCAGCGCTGAGTTTGTTGGATGCCGATCATGCGTACCTAAATGAAGATCTCGCCAGGCACTACGGTATTCCCAAAGTCGCGGGACCACAGTGGCGGCGCGTGGCAGGAGTCAAACAATACGGGCGAGGTGGTATTCTGTCGCTCGCGAGCACGCTGGCGACGCAATCGGGCGCTTCGCGCACCAGCCCAATTTTGCGTGGCAACTGGGTAAGCGAAGTGCTGCTCGGCGAGAAGCTGCCGCGTCCGCCCAAGGATGTGCCGCAACTGGCCGATACCCTGCCCGAAGGCTTAACGGAGCGGGAATTGATCGAGCGCCACACCAGCGATGCCGCTTGTGCCAAATGCCACGCACGAATCGATCCTCTTGGCTTCGCGCTCGAGAACTACGACGCAATTGGACGTTATCGCGAGAAAGACGCGGCTGGTCTGGCAATCGACGCCAACACCACGCTCGCGGACGGCACCAAGCTGGCAGGTGTCAATGGATTGAAGAATTACTTGCTGACGACCCGCCGCGAAGCGTTCCTGCGCCAGTTCGATCGGAAGCTGCTAGGCTACGCATTGGGTCGCGCGGTACAATTGTCGGACGAGCCGCTACTGACGAAAATGCAGAAGGAACTCCAAGATCACAACCATGGCGTGCACTCCGCCATTGAAGCGATCGTCCTCAGCCCACAATTTCGCGAGATTCGCGGTCGCGAAGGCGACTATCAGGACTAAGTTCTCCTCACCCACTCACGCTTGGAGCATCTTATGAATTCCCATCACTTCTCGCGACGCACGATGCTACGCGGCCTGGGCGTGAGCATGGCTTTGCCATGGTTGGAATCGTTGCGCGTCTGGGGCGATGAACCTACGAATGCACGAGATCGGGCGAGCCAAGCGCCGGTCCGACTGGCGGTATTATTCGCAGGCAATGGTTTTCACGGCCGTGAATGGTGGGCCAAAGGGAGCGGACGAGACATGGAGTTGGGCAAGGTGCTTGCACCGCTAAACGATCATCGGGAGAAGCTGCTGTTCATTAGCGGTTTATACAACGATCAAGCCACGAAGGGCAACATTCACAGCTCGCAGACCGGCAATTTATTGTCAGGCGCGCCGCTCGCTTCCGGTGGTGAGATTCGCTCAGGCATGAGCGTCGATCAATTGCTCGCGCAAACGTATGGACGATCGACGAAAGTTCCGAGCCTCGTGCTGGGCTGCGAGAAGTCGAATCCGTCGGTGCACAAGAATTACTCGATGTTGTATAGTTCGCACATTTCTTGGAGTTCGCCCACCACGCCCACACCGCTGGAACTCTATCCGGCGCTGGCATTCGATCGGCTCTTTAAAGATGCCGCCGAACATGGCGATAAAAGTGTGTTGGATGCTGTGCTATCCGACGCGCAGGACCTGCGGCGGCAAATCAGCGCGGCCGACCAACGCAAACTCGACGAATATCTCGACTCCGTGCGCGACGTCGAACAACGCATCAATCAGGCCGGCCAACAAGGCGAATTGCAAGGCTGGCGACCGACGCTCGACAAGCCAAATATCCCTCGCCCACCGGAAGGCATCCCGCAAAATATCGCCGATCACATGCGGCTGATGTGCGACATTCTGGTGCTTGGTTTCCAAACGGATACCACGCGCATCACCACGCTCAAGCTCAACAATGATCATTCGTCGCTGCGTTTTCCGCATTTGGGCGTCGATTATATGATTCATCATTTGTTATCGCATTCCGATACCGATGACTGGCTCAAAGTGAATCAGTTCTTCGTCGAGCAATTGGCCTACATCGCCGGAAAACTAGACGCCATTCAAGAAGGCGAACGAACCGCACTCGATAACTCGATGCTGATGTTCTGCTCCAGCATGATGTCGGGCAGTCACGACGCTTCGCAATTGCCTGTGGTGGTACTGGGGCGTGGCGGTGGCAAAATCAAGACGGGCCAGGTGCTCAATTATCGGGACCAGCCAGAGCGGCAAATGTGCCGCTTGTATCTCTCCATGATGCAGAAAGCGGGCTTGGAATTGGAGAAGTTTGGCGACGCGACTAAACCGCTCGCGGAAGTCTAAGAAACCGGTGCCATACAGGTCGCCCAGTCAGGCAGCTGAGTCTGGAAAGTGGTGCGTTCATTCGTCACCGGATGTGTGAAGCTAAGTCGGTGCGCTAGCAAACAGAGTGGCGGATCGTCGACAAGATGCGTTTGCGCTTCGCCCAATGATTGGCCAGGTAGATATGCTTGCTCGCCGACAATGGGCCAGCCGAGCCGCCAAAGATGTACGCGGATTTGATTGGTGCGCCCCGTGAGGGGGCGCACTTCCAATAGTGATGTGCCATCGGCAAACCGCTCTATCACGCGAAACTCCGTCTCCGACGTCAGGCCTTCGCCCTCTTGGGCAATTGTTCTCGAACCCAACTCTCCTGCGGTATCCGTTATCGGCAGGTCGCAGCGAAAGCTGTCTTCCGGAGGAACACCTTGCACGCGCGCGAGATACACCTTCTCCACTTCACCTCGTGCGAACTGCGGTTGTAACAGACCTGCGAAGTGCCGCGTGCGTGCGAATATGACGAGGCCGCTCGTATTGGCGTCGAGGCGATGCGCTGGTCGCGGC
>JBGSHH010000681.1:0-7125 GCA_041752355.1 Pirellulaceae bacterium
GTACAGCGGCAGCGCGAAGAGCAACGTAATCAGCAGCGAGAACCAAAACGCGATCGGCGCGCGGCGAAAATAATTGCGCACCGTGCCAATTTCAAACAGCGCTACAAACCGCTGCTCGACCGCGAAGTGCGTTTGCAAAAACGGCAGGTAGAGCATCACCAGCACCAGCAGGAAGCCACCTAGCAGCGACAGCAACACCGGCCCGGGTCCTTCCGGAAGCAGCGTTGCGGCCGCGAATAACAACAGCGGCACGAACAACCACGCCACGCCGCCGGCAAAGCCCCGCACACCAAGCCAGAAATAATGTGGCAAACGCAAACTCGCGACAAAGTCCCAAGTGGCATCGCGGGCTTCGGCATACATACCGCCCCGAAAGATGCGTTTGAGAAAGCGAATGGGTGCCGGCCAGATGAAATGTCGTAGCTTCCCCCCGCGGAACCATGCCCAAAGAATATGCATCACGGCCAACACGGTGATAATCGTCACACCAATCCGCCAACCGCGCGCCGACGGACTGCCGGGACTCGCCAAATGCGCCGCGTAAGCGAGATCCGCTAGCATTCGCACCGGCAGGATGATCAGCCATGAACCGAGGACGAGGCTGCCAATGCGAGCTGCTTTGCGAATATCGGGAAAGCCATCGCGCAGGCGACCGTTCTTCGCCACCCGGCCGCTCGCCTCGAGGAGATAGCCTAGACTGAGAAACTGCACAATCGGAATCGGCGCGATGACCGCCAAAATACCGATCAAGCTTACCAATCCAAAACACCATTCGCTCGCCGAACCGAGCACGCCCCAGACGCGGCGCGGCCACTTCCTTTCATCGACGACTGCCGCGTCCACCACCTCGGAGACAACTTCTCCTTCGACGACCTCCTCATCCACCACTTCCGCCGTCGTGACGCGCACAGGCGGTTCCTCAATCGCTGTGAGCGATTGTGAAGAAACGCCCGACGGCGTGGGGGGGGAAGAAGTATGCATGCGGGAAACTCCGCCAATTTTTCAACAAGCTATTCGCTGCGGGGACGAATAACTTGCGGATTTTGGAAACCAATACCGGGCTGATTCAGGTACATTAAATGTAATCGGCCCGGCAAGCGGCGGTTATACCTCTGCTCGCTCGACAACGTTTCGCGGAAAAGCTGGCATGCCCACCAAAGTCAAACATCTCTGGTTGCGAAACGTGCTGTTTCTGGGACTGTGCGTGGTCGGACTGGGAACGGTCGCCAAGAATCTGCTCAGCCATAATCGCATCGAGCCACCCCACGCTCGCGATTCGTGGGTGCCGGAAAGCCCGGAATTTCAAGCTACCGTTGCGGACGTGAACGCTGAATTTCGCGAGCGCTGGACGAAGCAGGAACTTACGCCTGCGGGCCGCGCCGACGACTTAACCGTCGCCCGCCGCTTGGCACTCGGTCTCTGCGGCACGGTCCCTGCGGTCGAAGAGATTCGCGCGCTCGAGCAACAGCCGCCGGAACAACGTCTGCAATGGTTCGTGTCGCACTTATTGGAAGATCGGCGCAGTGCGGATTATCTGGCGGAGCGTTTGGCTCGCGCTGTGGTCGGAACCGAGGATGGCCCTTTCTTGGTTTATCGACGGCGGCGATTTGTGACTTGGCTCAGTGACAAATTGCATGAGAATGTTAAGTACGATCAAGTCGTGCAAGAACTGATCGCCGACACCGGACTCTGGACGAGTTCACCGGCGGTCAATTTTGTCACCGTCACGCTCGATAGCAACGAAGACAATCAACCGGACGAAATCCGTCTCGCTGCCCGCACCACGCGGGCGTTTCTCGGCATGCGGATCGATTGCCTGCAGTGTCACGACGACAAACTCGGCAAGTTTTATTTTGGCGAGGAAGAACGAGAGGGGTTGCAACAAGACTTTCACGCCTTGGCGGCGTTCTATTCCGAAGCGAAGCAATCCGCCACGGGCGTGCGCGACAACATGGGACGGCCGTACAACTATCGCTTTCTGAATGCCGAGAAAGAAACGAACGTCGAACCTAATACGCCGTTTCTCGCCGAGTTATTGGAAAAACACGGTACACGCCGTCAGCAACTAGCGCGCTGGGTGACGCATCCCGAGAATCCCATGTTCGCCAGGGCGACGGTGAATCGGATGTGGGCGTTGATGGTCGGGCGGCCACTGGTCGAACCAATCGACGACATTCCCCTCACCGGTCCTTATCCGCCGGCCCTGGAAACCTTGGCCGATGACTTCGTGACGAACGGCTACGATCTGCGCCGCTTGATACGGATGATCGCCGCCACCGAGGCCTTTCAGCTCGATAGCCGGGCCGATTTCGAAATCACCGACAAGCACGAGCGCCACTGGGCGGCGTTTCCACTGTCGCGACTGCGTCCCGAGCAGGTCGCTGGCAGTTTGATTCAATCCGCCTCGCTCGCCACCATTGATGCGCATGCTCACATCATCACGCAGTTGACGAAGTTCGGTCAAACGCGCGATTTCGTCGAGCGCTATGGTGACACTGGCGACGATGAATTTACTGATCGTGGCGGCACGATCACGCAACGCTTACTGATGATGAACGGCAATTTGGTACAGGAACGAACCGGCGACAATATCGTCATGAACGCCGCCACGCGATTGGCCCGTCTGGCGACCGACGATGACGCGATTGAAGCCACTTACCTGGCCACGCTCTCGCGTCGTCCCACGCCGGAGGAACTCCGCGCGTTTCAAGAGTCACTGGCCAAGCGCAAAACGGGTTCCAGTCGCGATCAGGCTGTGGAAGATATGTATTGGGTGCTACTCAATAGCACCGAATTTAGTTGGAATCATTAGACATCAAGCCATCATGCACAATCCTTGCTTATCCGCCGATCATTTTTCCCGTCGCACGCTGCTCCGCGCGGCGGGTGCCAGTGGCCTGCTCTGGCTGACACCGATCGCCGAAATGCTCGCCCGCGCGGAAGAATCGGCGCCGCATGGCAAGCCGGCGCACAGCATCATCGTGCTCTGGATGCAAGGCGGACCGAGCCAACTGGAAACCTTCGATCCGCATCCCGGCAGCAAAGTCGGTGGCGAAAGTAAAGCCATCAACACGGCCGTCAAAGGAATTCAACTGGGCGAAGGCTTCCATCAACTGGCCGAACTGATGCCGGATTTGACGTTGGTCCGTTCGATCGTCAGTAAAGAAGGGGATCACGAGCGCGCGACGTATAACGTCAAGACTGGATATCGCCCCGATCCGACGCTAGTGCATCCTTCGCTCGGCGCGGTGCTCTGTCATCAGCAAACCGATAATGTCGAGATTCCCCGCCACATTTCCATCTTGCCGGGTCCATGGCCAGGGCGGGGCGGTTACTTGGGCGACAGCTACGATGCCTTCCGTGTCGGTGATCCTCAAGGCCCTATTCCCGATGTGAAAGCGCGCGTGCCAGAAGCGCGCTTCGAAGAGCGGATGAAGCATTTGAATCTCGTCGAAGACACCTTCACGCGCGGCCGCCTCAAAAATCTCGACCAAGGTAAGACGCTGCATCGCACGTCGATCAATGCCGCCACGCGGATGATGTCGTCCGATCAACTCAAGGCGTTCGATGTCAAAGAAGCGCCGCAAAGCCAGCGCGATGCGTACGGCGATTCGTCTTTCGGCCGTGGTTGCTTGGCAGCGCTGCGTTTGATCGAAGCTGGCGTGCGCTGCGTGGAAGTGATGTTGGATGGTTGGGATAGTCACGCCAACAATAACTCCACGCAACTCGCCCGCGTGCAAACGCTCGATCCCGCATTTGCGCAATTGATTCGGGATTTGAAGGAACGCAAGCTGTTCGATTCGACGCTTGTGGTGTGCGCAGGCGAGTTCGGGCGCACGCCGAGGATCAATCCGCTCGGAGGTCGCGATCATTGGCCGCACGGCTTTAGCGCGGCGCTCGCTGGCGGGCGTTTGCGACGCGGCATCGCCTATGGCGAAACGTCGCCGGAACTGCGCGACAACGACAAGCCGAATGTCGATCGCGATGTGCAGCAACAGGTCCGCGTCGAGGATTTGCACGCCACGCTCCTCTCCGCGCTCGGTCTCAAACCGGGGCTAGAACTGATGACCCCCATCGGCCGACCGCTGAAACTCAGCGAAGGCCGGGCAATTGACGAACTCTTGACGTGAAATCCGCCTGCTGGCGTGCTAGAGTAGTACAGCCCTACCTGGCATTTTTCCGGCTTGAGGATTGCACCTGTGAGATACTTCCGCCGCGGTGGCACGCTAGCCGCCTGCGCGATTGGCTTGGCCATCGCCTATTTTGGTTCGCTCGGTCACACCGCCCCGCCGACCACCACGCCTCCCAACGGCTTGCGCGACGAAACGCCACAAGTCCACGCGCTCATCAATGCCAGGCTGCAACTGTCGCCGGGCACGACAATCGAGCGCGGGAGCGTGCTGATTCGTGAGGGGCGCATCGTGCAAGTTGGCGCGGACCTTGCGATTCCCGCCGAAGCCAACATCACCGATCTAACTGGCAAGACGATCTATGCCGGCTTCATCGATGCCTATAGTGAGCGCGAGATCGATCACGATCAAAGCCTGGGGGGCGCGCCGTATTGGAACAACCACGTTCGCCCGCAAATCGAGGTGAAGGATCATCTAGCACTGGACAAAGATCGCAACGCGGCGCTCCGCAGTCAGGGAATCACGGCGCAACTGGTTGCTCCTACCGGCGCGATTATCGATGGTGCCAGCGCGCTGGTGACTACAGGTGATGAACCGCTGACACGCGCGCTCATAAGTGCGGACCAACCGCTGCATCTGCATCTGACCACCAAGCGTGGGCAATCGCGCGAAGTTTATCCCACTTCGCCGATGGGCGCGGTAGCCCTCGCGCGGCAAGCGCTACTCGATGCCCAGTGGTATCGACAGGCGTGGCAAGTGCATCGCGCCGCGGCCACGGTTCCGCGACCCGAACAAAATGATGCGTTGGCGGCATTGACGCCGGAGCGGACCTACTTGATCGATGCGCCGAATGAATGGTACTTTCTCCGCGCCGATCGATTCGCGAAGGAGTTTGGACTGTCCGCAGCGATGATTGGTTCCGGGCGCGAGTATCGCCGCCTGGAAGCCATTGCCGCCACGGGGCGCACGGTGATCGTGCCACTGAATTTTCCGCAGCCTCCCAATGTCGCAAGCCCCGAGGCAGCCCTCAACGCTTCGCTCGTCAGCTTGATGCATTGGGATCATGCACCGGAGAATCCCGCGCAATTGGCCAAGGCGGGTGTCAAAATCGCGCTGACCACTAACGGCCTCAAGAGCAACAAGGACTTTCTCAAACAACTGCGGCAAGCGGTCGAACGAGGCTTACCGCGCGAAGCCGCGCTCGCCGCGCTCACCACCACGCCGGCCAGTTTGTATCACGTCGAGGATCGCCTCGGACAGATCGCGCCAGGCATGATGGCGAATCTTGTGGTGACGAGTGGGGACTTGTTCGCGAAAGACACCAAGGTCGAGCGCGTCTGGATCGAAGGAAAGTCCTACGATGTCGATCCGCCTGCCGATTTTGACTTGGGCGGCACGTGGGAAATCAACACCACGTTGCCCACCGGAAAAGCCTTAACAGCGAAGCTGGAACTGTCTGGAACGGACAAGCTGCAAGGCAAGCTTTCGATTAATCAACGTGATGAGAAAGAACCGCTCGTTGTTGAATTGACGCATGTCGGGCAGCGCAATGAACACTTCACCGCCACGCTCGACGCCGAAAAACTCGGTGCGCAAGGCATTGCTCGTCTGAGCGCGCTGGCAACCATCGCCGAACAAGCTCCCGCCACGCTCTTCGGCGAAATAGTGTGGGCCGATGGCGTGAAGGCCAAATTTCAGGCCACGCGTACGGCCACCAGTTCGGAAACGAAGGTCGAAAAGAAAGACGACGACAAGAGCAAACCCAAAAAAGAGATCGATCGCGCGGCATCGTTCCCCTTGAACTATCCACTGGGTGCGTTTGGTAACACCTCTCCGCCTGAGCAAGCCAAAGCGGTACTCTTCACGCATGCCACGCTTTGGACTTGCGCCGAACAAGGCGTGTTGGAGGATACGTCGCTCTTGGTGCAAGACGGTAAAGTTGTCGCCATCGGCAACGATCTCGAACTGCCTCCGGGCACTAGCATCATCGATCTGAAGGGCCAGCATCTTTCGCCCGGCATCGTCGATTGCCATTCGCACATGGCAACCGATGGTGGCATTAACGAGACCGGCCAAGCAATTACGGCCGAAGTGCGGATCGGTGATTTTATCGATCCCGACGACGTGAACATCTATCGGCAGCTCGCTGGCGGCGTGACGACGATCAACATTCTGCATGGCTCGGCCAATCCCATCGGCGGCCAGAACCAGGTTTGCAAACTCCGCTGGGGCGAACTCGACGAAGCCATGAAATTCGCACAAGCGCCCGGCGGCATTAAGTTCGCACTGGGAGAGAACGTGAAGCAAAGCAACTGGGGCGAGCGATTTACCACGCGTTACCCGCAAACGCGCATGGGTGTCGAGCAAATCATGCGCGACGAGTTCGCCGCCGCCTTACGTTACGACGCCGCCTTGGAGCGTTGGAACAAGGAACATGTCGGCTTGCCGCCGCGACGCGATTTGGAACTCGAAGCGGTCGCCCAAATCCTGCGCGGCGAACGATGGATTCATTGCCACAGCTATCGCCAGGACGAAATTCTTACGCTGCTCAAGCTCACCGACGAATACAAGATTCGCATCGGCACGCTGCAACATATCCTCGAAGGCTACAAAGTCGCCGACGCCATGGCGGCGCGTGGCATTATGGGTTCGTCGTTCAGCGATTGGTGGGCCTACAAGTTTGAAGTCTTCGACGCAATTCCCCACAACGGCGCGATCATGCACAACGCAGGTGTGGTGGTCTCGTTCAATAGCGACGACTTGGAACTCGCGCGGCATCTCAACCATGAAGCGGCCAAGGCGATGAAATATGGGGGCGTGCCAGCCGAGGAGGCGATCAAGTTCGTCACGATCAATCCGGCCAAGCAACTGCGCATCGACCACCTGGTGGGCTCGCTCGAGGTCGGCAAGTCGGCCGATCTGGCCATTTGGAGCGGTCCACCGATGTCGACCACAAGCCGCTGCGAACAAACTTGGATCGAAGGCAAGCAGTACT
>JBGSHH010000682.1:0-1811 GCA_041752355.1 Pirellulaceae bacterium
TCCTTCACACTCGCGCCGAGCGACTCATAGACCTGCATCGCTTCCCGCACACTGGCGGCGACTTCGCTATCGAGGCCCGCGCCGAAATGCTCTTTCACCAAACCAATCTTTAAGCCTTTCAATGGCTGCTTGAGTGATTCAACATAATTCGGCACCGCCACATTGGCCGATGTCGAATCGCGCGGATCGTGTCCGGCGAGCACTTCCAGCAGCAGCGCTGTATCTTCGACCGTGTGAGCCAGCGGACCGATTTGGTCCAAACTGCTGGCAAACGCGACCAGGCCGAAACGACTCACGCGGCCATACGTCGGCTTCATGCCTGTCACGCCGCAGAATGCCGCTGGCTGGCGAATCGATCCGCCGGTATCGGTCCCGATGGATAGCGGAGCCATGGAGGCCGCCAAACAGGCAGCCGCGCCACCACTCGATCCACCCGGGGTGCGGGCGAGATCCCACGGATTGCAAGTGGGATGGAAGGCGCTGTTTTCGGTCGAGCCACCCATCGCGAACTCGTCCATGTTCGTCTTGCCGATCAACACGGCATCGGCAGCGAGCAGCTTTTCCACGACCGTCGCATTATACGGCGGAACGAAGTTCTCGAGCATCTTTGATGCGCACGTCGTCGTTTCACCTTGCGTGCAAATCACGTCCTTGATCGCCACTGGTAGTCCGCCGAGCTTGCCCACAGGCTGGCCTGCGGCGCGGCGCGCATCGATCTCCTTGGCACGAGCGAGCGCTTTCTCCGGTGAGACGCGGAGGAACGCCTGCACTTGAGGATCGAGCGCATCGATTTGTTTCAGATAGGCCGCCGTGAGTTCCGCAGAGGAAATCTCTTTCGCGGAAAGCTTGGCCAACAAGGCGGTGGCGGTCAGTTCGAGCAATGACATAAGGCGCGGACCAGCTTCTCAGCGCGTCCCTCCACAGAAAGAGCCAATAACAGCGGCTAGTGTAGCGTGAAAAGCCGAATCGCAGAAGTTGCCGACGCGCCCGCTTCAAAATCTAGACACGGCAGGCCAGAGGCCTACCCCACGAAATCACTCGCCGAGTACCGCTGGCACGCGATAGCATTCGTCGTCGTGCTTGGGAGCGTTGGAGAGCGCGGCCTCGCGCGGCAGACTGGCATGCGTTTCATCCGCCGCGAAGACATTGTGCATATCCAGCGCGTGCGCCATCGGCAGCACGTCGGCGGTCTCGAGTTCGTTCAATTGCTCGACAAAATGCACGATCTTATCGAGCTGTGGCGTCATAACATCCAACTCGGCCTCGCTTAAACGAAGCCGCGCCAGCAAGGACACCTTCTCGACATCTTTCCGCGTCAAGGACATCGGAAAATTCCAGTTTAAGCTAGAGAACTACTTCGCTGCCTTGGTAGCGCTTGCCGGAAGCTTGAAAGGGCGAGCCTTGACCGCTTTGCGGATGGTGCCGGTGCGGATGCAGCTGGTGCAAACGCGCATCGTCTTGGTCGAGCCGTTGGTGGTGCTCACCTTGATGTTTTGCAGGTTCGGCTTGAACTTGCGACGCGAAATGCCAGTAACTTTCGTACCGACACCGCCCAAGTACTTCGCCTTGCCGCGAATTTCCACCTGATTACCCATGCTGGGTTTCTTGCCGCAGACTTCGCACTGCACTGCCATGGGAAAGATCCTTCGTCCGTAAAATTCGAGGGCGTTGGTCGGGCTGCACGTAAATCCCGTCGCAAAGCACTTCGCGACGACGGAGCCTGATTCTGGGCGACCAATCCCTACTCTGGTGTGGGGCCTAATGGGCGAAAACTCACAGTATAGCGGGTTATCGGCGACTCGCAACGGCAG
>JBGSHH010000683.1:0-5609 GCA_041752355.1 Pirellulaceae bacterium
GGCGACACGGCCAACGAAACCAACACGCGCATTGCTCGGATCCGCACTTCCAAGTCGCGATCGACGGCAGCCAATCGGGCAGCGGGAATCGACCGCTCACCAGCCGCAATCATGGCGCGCGTGGTCGCCTCGCGTTGCTGAAAGTCGCCGCTGCGCAACTGTTCCACCTGGGGATCGACCTCGTCGCCGCTGGCACCGCTCCCAGTCACGAAGCTCATCCAACACAGTACGAGCAATGGCCAGATCGCGATCCGCATGGTGTCCTCGCCAGGTCGAAGGCAGGCTTGGTGGGTGGTGGTAGATTCCGATACTTAGACGATGGGAGCGGCCATTTCGTTCTGCAATTTGGATGAGGCGGAGCAAATCGCTAAGATAACTGGTCCACACCGAGATCGCATCCGCTGGTTTTTCTCCAACTTCCTGGAAACATCGCTATGTTCCCTACTAAACCCCCGTCCCCCGATGCCAATGCCTTGCCGACGGTAGGGCGACGTCAGCTGTTGACCTACGCTGCTTTTAGCGGCGCCGCCTTGGCGACCGGAGGCATACGAACACTGCCAGCGGCCGAAGTCCCACCTCCGCCGCGACGCAAATACGCCATGAAGAAGTCGATCAATCTGTGGGCCTTTCCCTATCCCGCGAAGATGTCTCTCACGCAATGCCTGCAATTGGCGAAGGATGCCGGCTTTGATGGTATTGAATTGAACTACGACTTGGATAGCGATCTCTCGCCGAAGTCCAGCACTAAAGAGTTCGCCGAGATTCGTCGGACGGCCGAGCGGATCGGCATCGCGATCAGTGGCGTCTGCTCGTTCTTGTTTTGGCCGTACCCACTCACCAGCAACGATCCCGCGGAACGCGCGCGGGGCTTGGAGTTGGCTGGTTTGATGACGCAAGCCGCCCACGATTTGGGAACGGGAAATCTGTTGGTGGTTCCCGGAGCGGTGCACATGCCCTGGCGCAAGGAACACGACCCCACGCCCAACGATGTCTGCGATCGCCGCGCGCGCGAAGCCATTCGCAAGCTCATTCCTCAAGCCGAGAAGCTTAAGGTCTCGCTCAATATGGAGAACATCTTTTTCAACGGGTTCCTACTCTCGCCGATGGAGATGGTCGAGTTTGTCGACAGCTTTGCCAGCGAGTATGTTCACGTCCATTTCGATACAGGCAATATCATGGAGTATCAGTTCCCCGAACATTGGATTCCGATACTGGGCAAACGCATTAAGAATGTCCACCTGAAGGAATTCTCCAAGAAGGGGACCGATCACTCCTTGGAGTCGTTTCGGCCTCTATTGGATGGCACGACCAACTGGCCCGCCGTTTTGGATGCGTTCGACAAGGTAGGCTACGATCAGTATCTCACGTTTGAATACTTTCACCCGTACGAACACTTCCCCGAAGCGTTGATTTACCAAACCGCCGATTCGCTCGATCGGATGCTGGGCATCAAGTAACTGGCGCAATCTCGGGGCTCGCGCGTACACCAGCGTTCAAGCAGCTTTCTTTCAAAACGCAATCAATCAAAGAGAGGAATGGATGGCATCCGACGCAATCCTCGCGGGACGCCTGCGGGCTATTCTGAAACGTCGCCAGGGCGTGGAGGAAAAGAAGATGTTTGGCGGTGTTTGCTTCTTTCTCAATGGCAACATGCTTGTCGGTGTGTGGAATCAGTCGCTGATCGCCCGACTGGGACAGGATCAAGGTGAGGAGGCGTTGCAGGAACCACACGTGCGGAAGATGGACATCACCGGCAAGCCGATGAAAGGTTGGGTTATGGTCCAACCAGAGGGCATCGAGGACGATGACCAATTGCGGGATTGGATAGGGCGAGCGCGAAAATTCGTCGCAAGACTGCCTGAGAAATGACCACGTATGTTTTCACCCGACGTGTTACTCTTCCGGCTGCGCACACAAGCGTTTGGCGGATGGCGTTCTGCGAAGGCTGCTGTTGTTCGTCTGCTCAAGTTCCGCCGCCAATTGTATTACCGCCAGTTCCTTGGCCTTGGCCTCGATTTCAACCGTGATCTTTTTTTCCCGCCAGCACGCGGGGAAATCATGGATGTCGATAAAGTCGTGATGTCGTTCCGGCTGCGGGCCATCCCAGCCTGCCAGCGGGCTGGAAATATGGAACATCGGCTCCCGGTTCCAAGTCGCCATCGCTTTCTTGGTCGCTTGTTCGATGCTGAGACCATCGGGTTTGCAGCGATGATGATGCACGTCGTAAACCAATGGGATGCCGTTTGACTTGCAGATCGGTAGCAGATCCGAAGGCGTGAAGATCTTGTCGTCGTTCTCAACGGTCAAGCGGCTTCTGACGTTGACGGAGAGCCGGTCGAGGTTACGGGCGAAATCAGCGAGCGCCTGGAGCTTATCGCCGAAAGCGCCACCGCCGTGAATGTTGATGACATCCGCCCCGACCCACTCGGCAACTTCCGCCTGATATTCAAGTTCCTGGAGCGACTTCGCCACAACATCGGGCCGCTGCGAGTTCAGCACCACGAACTGATCAGGATGAAAACAGGTTCGCAGTTTGTGCTTCGTGGCGAAAGCGCCACAGGCTTGGAACCTGCGAACGATCTCATCTCCATCGGGAAGATCGCCGACTTTATAGCCGCATACTGGATGCGTCTTGATGGGGAGAATCTGGCTATTGATCCGAAAGCACCCGATGCCATTGTCGGCACAGAACGTCAACGCGGCGAGCAAAGCGTCGCCATTAGTCAGGCATAGACGGCTCAGCTTCTGCAGGGCATCGGGCCGCTTCATCTTCCCGATAGCGGTGGCTGTCGTGGTGACGAATTTGATCGGCTGATCACGAAACATGCAGCAGAGGCCAAGTCGAATCATTACCTGCCCCAATTCATGGCCGTGATCGAGAGTTGCAGCACGGTCGCCAGCGATACCCACACGAAGTATGGCAACTGCGCCAGGGCGACCCAGCGGTAATGCCGCCAAATCGCCACGGACATCCAAAGGATCGTGGCCCAAACAATCAAGATATCCACTGCCGCAAGGGGCAAATTCCTCATCCCGAATTGGATCGGGGTGAAGATCAAATTGGCGATAAGGTTAATGCCAAACGGCACCGCTACGCGCCAAGGCAACTTGCCTCGGATCGCCTGCACCAACACGAAACCGAAACTAACGAAGATGATCGGGTACAGAATCTGCCAAATCAGCCCAATGGTGGCTGGCGCAGGCGTCCAAGTGGGTTTGACGAGCGAGTTGTACCATTCCAACCAGTTCATTTCGTAGCTTCCTTAAGAACGGGTAGCGCTGTCCCGCAGGAACCGTGTTCAAACTCCGCCTGCCAGACTATAGCGGCGCTTGCACCCCCCGGGCTATGGGTGTGAATTCCATTTCGTAGCCTTGTTAAACAAGTTGCTAGTTTCATTGTTAGTTGCGACTTTAAATTTAAGTTGCAAGTTTAATTGTTGAATGTAGAATGGGAGCATGGAGACGATACAAGACGACTGGCTCGCTGAGTTTTTGCCCATCAATGGGACGATTGACTACGTGAGCCATGACGGAAAAGCAGCGGTTAACGTTCAACGCGCCACCTACGGAAGTCGCGGCCTGTACTCTGCGGTCATGCAGTTGGCGATTTATCTCGAGCAAAACTCGTCGGTCGAGCAAGCGTGCCTGGTGCTGAATCGAACCCGCATGTCGCTCCCTCGATTGAAAGAGGAGTGGAGCGCCTTGAAGAAGGTGCTGCGCAATCCGCTCGCCCAACGTCTCAAGCTTATCGTCGTCGAGAACGGAGAAACCTGGATTGATCCCGACGAGCCATACTGCCGGCACATTGCCCGACTTTATGCTCTAGCTTTTCCATGTCACGAAGGATTGCAGGGCGATGCTGTTCCGCAGTCGCCGGGGCAGAAGTTGTACGAAGTCTGGAAGATTCTGCTTAACCGATGGCTCCAGCAACAAGGACCGATAGCCGTCGGCGAACTGGCCGAGGCAGCCGGATGTAGCTACCCCACGGTGCGCAAAGCACTCGACAGACCGTCGCTGCGCAACGCCCTGCAAACCACTTCCAATCGTTCCGTTGAACTCAAGGCATTTCCTCACGACGCGTGGCGGGAACTCGTGGCACTTTCAAGCACACTGCGAAATTCCATCCGATTTCGAGATCGGTCCGGAGAGAGGCCGACGCCGCAGGGGCTGCTCAAGCGGCTGGAGAGAAGCATCCCAGCGCACTTGGCACTGGGCGGTGTTCTAGCTGCGAGGCACTGGCACTCGGATTTCGATCTGCATGGAACACCACGACTCGATCTGGTGTATCACGCTCCTAACGGCCAGGTTGATCTCGAATTCGTGCGAAAGCTCGATCCAGCGCTCCTACGAACGGACGATCCCACGCAACCAGCGGTGCTTGTGGTTCATCCACTTGTCCGAGCAGCATCCCTGTTCATCGAGAAGACGGAAATGGGCATTCCCTGGGCTGATCCCGTCGAGACGGCTCTCGATCTTTGCGACCTCTCGCTGACTACGCAAGCGAATCAACTACTCACACATCTTCGCCCGGAAGTCCGACTCGCATGAACCGACTCGACCCAGAAACTCTGTTTGAGCGCATCGCCGGTGATGTTCCCAAGGCACTCCATCAGCACTTGTTTGTCACAGGAAGCCTCGCAGCTGCTTACCACTACAAGTCGCAACTGCAGGGTCATGCCATCAACACGAAAGACGCCGATTTGGTCGTCCATCCGGCGGGGCATGTTGACTCATGTCGAAAAATGGCCGAAGAGTTGCATGGTATCGGTTGGCGCAACTCGAACCAATGTTATCCCCAAGCCACTGCCCAGCCCGTCGAGAATCTGCGAGCTATTCGCCTGCTCCCGCCGGCATCGAACGAGTATTTTATCGAGTTCCTCAACATCCCCGACAAGGATGAAGTGGAGATCAAGCGCTGGATTCCGCTGGAGCTGAAGGATGGCTGGTATGGCCTGCCTAGCTTTCGGTTTCTGGGCGTTGTGTCGATTGGCCGAATCGCCTCGCACGTTGGACTGGAATACGCTCATCCTGCAATGATGGCGCTGGCGAATCTACTTTCGCACCCAGAAGTTGGAATGACCCGTATCGAGTCGGGTGACATGCAAGGAGTGCTTCGATCGGCAAAAGATCTGGGACGGGTCATTGCACTCGCCCGCCTCGAAGGACGAGAAGGAACCGAGACCTGGAAGGAAAACTGGCTCAAGGCAATTCAAGAATGCTTCCCGATGAGTTGGAAAGCGTTGCTTGTCAACGTCGGAACGGGGTTAGAGGAACTCCTGGCTGACGACGATGCGATGGATAATGCCCGCAAGACGACTGACATCGGACTGCTGAATGGGATGGACGTCTCGATAGAGATGTTGCGAGCGACAGGCGAGCGACTGATGCAGGATGTTATCATCCCGCTGCAGGAAATGGCACAAGCGTCAGCTTCTTGATTGGAGCGCCGGGCAGTTGAGAAAACGGCCCGAAGCGACAGCGTCTCGTTTGTGAATTGCCATCTACGAACACGCAACTTATCTATCTATCTCGCCCATCACGATATCGAGCGAGCCGACAATGGCGGGCACGTCGGCCAAGAGGCAGTTGCGGCAGAGGTCGTGGGTGAC
>JBGSHH010000684.1:0-24110 GCA_041752355.1 Pirellulaceae bacterium
CCAGCGTAGCTGATGAACTCTTCCAAGTTCGCCATGCCATCGATCACCACGTATAAGCCCGCTAGACTGACGAACGTAATCGCCAAGACCTTGATGAACATCTGCAGGATGTAGCGGTCGAGTATGCCAGGCATCGGTAGAGCGCGAAAATGGCGAGGGAATCTGGGCGCGCTACCTTAGGAGCCGAGGGGGGTGCACGTCAAGAGATGTTCTGCGTTGCGGAAATACGAGAACGCTACGCTTTGATCGGTATCAATTTTGGGCGCGCGATACGCATGCCAAACAGGCCACCGTGCGCCTTCACCAGCGTGTCGAAATTGTGTTCCAGAAAGCCATAGAGTACCGCTGGTGGAGTTTGCGCCAGCCAGCGATCCGCTAGCTGGCCCATCTCGGCGTCGTATTCGGCTTGCGAATGCGAATGGGCGTAGCAACGGCCGGGATGGCGGCGAATATCCCCATTGAAATCGGGGCTGATGTGCCACAGTTCATGCAAGATCGTGATGAGCTCCTCGCGAAAGACGAGATCCATGAAGCGCGGCAAATAAAAGCTCAGTATATAGAGCATCTCGCGGCCGGCGTGATCGTTCACGCGCTGGATGCGAAACATTCGCCCGCGCTTCTTGCCCACCGTTGTGCCGCCTTCAAAGCGAAGCGGCGTGAGCGAAGCCTGCATGCCGTAATTAACTCGCTTGCGAGCCTGACAGAAGGTGACGCAGATCCGCGACAGATCGATATGGGAGAGTTCAGGCAGTCGCGCTACCATGTCCACGGCCACCGCGCGAACATGATCGGTAAAATCAAAACCGCCCACAGCACGACGAGCGTGTGCTGGGGCGGCGTTGAGTTTAAATTTGTCCGCTTTCATCGGCCGGCGACTATTCGTCTTTGCCGAAAGCGGGCTTCTCGGCCTTCTCGGTGACGCGATCGCGAACGCCGACGAGTTCCAAAATCGCACGTTGACCGGCATCGCCCAAGCGGGGCTTGGCCAGTTTCAACACGCGAGTATAGCCACCCGGACGATCGACATAGCGCGGAGCGATGACTTCAAACAGCAGCTTGACAGCTTCCTTGTCGCGCAAAATGGCGAAGACGCGGCGACGGGCAGCGATGTAAGGCGAAGCAGCTTGCGCCCACTCGCGCCACTTCTCGCTTTGCCGCCAATCCTTCCAAGCTTGCGTGTTGCGTTCCACCGCCGGCTTGAGCGCGTCGGCCGCCGCTTTGGCTGGCAAGGCACGCTTGGCGATGGTAATGCAGCGCTCGACGAGCGGACGCACTTCCTTCGCCTTGGGAGTGGTGGTAATGATGCGTCCCTTCACCTTAGGCGCGTTGTCATCGAACTCGGCGTCCCGTTGGGTGAGGAACAGCGCGCTGGTCAAGTTACGGAACAAAGCCTTGCGGTGTGAAGGGGAACGCCCCAAGACACGGCTACGACGACGGTGACGCATGACTACGATCTTTCTGATGTGCGGTCCGCACGGCCAGTGTCTTGATGAACGCGGCCGCGCCGAAAACCGGCTTGTTGGACTAAATACTGACGAATGCCCTACTAGCGAATTCCAGCCGGAACACGCATGCCCAATCGCAGGCCAAGTTCCGTCAGCTTCTCGCGGATTTCGTTGAGGGTGGTTTCGCCAAAGTTACGAACTTCAAGCAGTTGATCTTCCGTCTTCTGCACGAGTTCACGAACCGACAGGATGTTCTCCGACTCCAGGCAATTGCTGGCACGGACGGAAAGCTTCATGTCGGCGAGCGTCATGTTGAGTTTAGCTTCGAGGGCGGCATCAACACCACCACCGCCCCCTCGGACTTGAGCATGCACCCGTGGGCCCAATTCGGCATACTGCACGAACGGATTGAGGTGCTTGCGATTGATCTTGGCCGCTTCGACCAGCGCCAGTTCCGGGCTGACCGAACCGTTGGTCCAGATTTCGAGCGTGAGCTTGTCGTAGTTGGTCTTTTGACCAACACGGGTTTCTTCCACTTCGTAACGCACTCGCACGACAGGGCTATAAACCGCGTCGATTGGAATGATGCCGATCTCGTGATCGCCTTGCATGTGTTCCGTCGATGGGACGTAACCGCGACCGTTCTCAACCACCATTTCCATCATGAAGGGAGTGTCGGTGGTAAGGGTCGCTAACACGTGATCCTTGTTGATGATCTCGACGTCGGCATCGGTTTGGATGTCGCCGCCTTTGATCTCACCAGCCGTGTTGCGCTCGACAGTGATAACGCGGGTGGAGTCGCTATGGTTCTTCACCACCAGCGCCTTCACGTTGAGCACCATATCGGTCACATCCTCGACCACGCCTGGGATGGAGGTGAACTCGTGCTGAGCTCCGCGAATCTTGATCTGCGTCACCGCGCTTCCTTCCAGGCTGGAAAGGAGGATGCGACGCAAGCTGTTGCCGATCGTGTTGCCGAAGCCGCGTTCAAACGGCTCGGCAATGAACTTGCCGTAGGTGGAGGATAACGTTGCAGTGTCGCACTCAACCACGCTGGGGAGTTCGAGACCGCGCCATCGAATGTGCATTGGAAGCCTCCGGAAGGAAAACTAGCTGCAGCACGCCTGGGGTCTGCGTGCTGCGTTGATCTGCTGTGCTGGGGAACGTGGCGGCGATGAGCCGAATCCACGTGAGGAGCGGACAATCTCTCGACCGAACGTTACACACGACGCTTCTTGCGCGGACGGCAACCGTTGTGTGGGATCGGCGTGCAATCCTCGATCATCTTGACCGTCATGCCAGCCGATTGCAGGGCGGTGATGGCGCTTTCGCGACCACTGCCGGGGCCTTTAACGCGGACTTCCAGTTCCTTAACACCAAACTTCGCGGCCTTCTCGGCGGCTTGTTGGGCGGCACATTGACCGGCAAACGGCGTGCTCTTACGACTTCCCTTAAAGCCGCTCGTGCCACCACTCGCCCAGCAGAGCGTATCGCCCTTGGTGTCGGTGATGGTGACGGTGGTGTTATTGAAGGTCGCCTTGATAAAGGCGATCCCCACGGTCACGTTGCGACGGACCTTGCGTTTCTTGGCGGTTGCTTTCGACACGGATCAAACTCCCAAAAATGTATACCGACAGGTGAAGTAACGTTCGGGGGCCAAGCCATAGGGCCCGCGCCAAACGAGTTACTTCCTACTTCATATCCTTGACGCCCTTCTTCCCCGCGACCGTCTTCTTCGGTCCCTTGCGGGTGCGGGCATTTGTTCGCGTGCGTTGGCCACGCACAGGCAAGCCGAGGCGATGACGGATGCCACGATAGCACTTCACGTCGCGTAGGCGGCTGATATCTTGCTGAACTTTGCGACGCAGCGGACCTTCCACGGTGTAATCGCGTTCCAGCAAGGAAGCGAAGCGACCGAGCTCGTCCTCGGACAATTGCCGAGCGATCGAATGCGGATCAACACCCGCTTTGCGGCACAGTTCCAAAGCCACGTGCGGCCCCACGCCGTACAAGTACTGCAGCGAGAACACGGTCTGCTTATCGTTCGGAATATCGATACCTAACAAACGTGGCATTTGTATGCACTCCAGAATCCGCAATCAGACGGACCAACTGTTTCAATTAATGTTCGCAGTAAATGTTCGCGGGAAAACGCTCGTCCACAAACCGACACTAACCCTGACGTTGCTTGTGACGTGGGTTTGAGCAGGTAATGTAGACGCGACCTTTGCGGCGCACCACTTTGCAGTTCTCGCAAATGCGCTTGACGCTGGTACGGACTTTCATAACTTCACCAAATCGGTTGGGAGAAAGCGACTGAGTATAAATCTTCTGCCGCTACTCGTTCAAGGCCCACCAGACACTTTTCGGCAACATTCGTGTCGCCTGAGTCAATAAAGTGTGCTAGCAGCAATCATATTTTCGGGTGGTATGTTAATTCTGCATAGGATGGCTTACCCAATCCGCCCCCGCCTTTAGTAGGAGAATCTCCTATTTGGACGTGATTGGTCGATTTCGGCAGGCTCAACCTAGAGATCCTCGCCTTCAATGGGGGGGCCAGTCATTAGTCGAGGCCCGTCCTTCGTCAAGGCGATGGTGTGCTCAAAATGAGCACTCGGCTTGAGGTCGATCGTGACTTGCGTCCAATGATCATCCAGACACATTACCTCCCGCGACCCTACATTCACCATCGGCTCCACGGCAATTACCAGCCCGGGGCGCAATTCAAAATCGTTCTCGCGAACTTCGGAATTCGAGTAGTTTGGCACTTTGGGGTCTTCGTGCAATTCGCGGCCAATACCGTGACCGACGAAATCCTCCACGACCGAAAAACCAGCCATTCGCACCATGCGGGCCATTTCTGCCGCCACTTCGCTCCACATCTTCTTTTCGGCCATCAGCTTAATGGCTAAATCGAGCGAACCCTTGGTCACGTCCAGCAATTTCTGCTTGACCTCATCGACCTGACCGATGGCGTGCGTCACAGCGGCGTCAGCACACCAACCATTGAGCTTGCAGCCGGTATCGACGCTGACGATATCCCCTTCCACCAACACCCGTTCATTGGGAATACCGTGCACGACCGCTTCATTAACCGAAATGCAGGTGACCGCCGGAAACGGAATGACGCCTGGTACTCCTTTAAAAAGCGGCAGGACGTTGTGCTTGTGAAAGACCGCTTCGATGGCGGCGTCAACTTCCCGCGTGGTGACACCGGCGCGAATTACGTCTCGCGCCGCGGCATGCGCTTCCCACACCACCAAGCCCGCCTTACGCAGCTGCCGAATCTCGCGCGGCGAGCGCAATACCAGCGGCGAGAGCCGACCCTGGTTGGCTGGAAGCGAGAGCGTGTTGGCGGACGTGTGGGCCATGAAATGTGAACGGATCAAACGAAAACGTGTGAAGGCGGGAACGAGGGGGTAGCCGCACGGGACATTTACGACTTATTGCGGCGATCAACGACGACTTTGATTTGAGCGAATACTTCATCCGCCGATTGCATTCCATCAATCGATTCCAGCAAACCTTGCCGTGTGTAGTAATCCAACAGCGGCATGGTTTGCGACCGATACACTTGCATGCGATTGGCGATGGTTTCTGGCGTGTCGTCAGGACGCGCTTCGATCTTGGCTCGCTGGAGCATCCGTTGGATCAATAACGGCTCATCCACTTTCAGTTCCAGGACTACATCCAGCGGCGTGCCGCGGTCGTGGAGGAACACATCGAGCGATTCCGCCTGACCTAGCGTCCGCGGGAAGCCATCGAACAAGCACCCCGGCCGACAGTCGGGCTGATCGAGTCGCTCACCGACGATGTTCATCACCAGCGGATCGGGTACGAGCTTTCCGGCTTTCATATAGCCGTCGGCCATCTGTCCCAATGGCGTTTCGCGCTCTTTGGACTTGCGCAACAGTTCGCCAGTCGAAATATGCGGCACCCCCAAATACTGAAGGAGCCGTTTGCACTGCGTACCTTTACCGGCACCTGGCGGACCAATGAACACTAACAGCATGAACGGCCTCGCACCTGGTGTGGGCTGCACTGCTCTTAATACCGCCGCTAAGTATCAAGAGGGTGCCACCGACGGCCTCGTGTCGTTAAGGGGCTATGACTCGCACTCGCTAATTCTCAATCAAACCGCGATAGTTCCGCATGAGCAAATGGTTATCGATCTTTTGCACCAGGTCGAACGCCACGCTTACCGCAATCAACAGGCCGGTACCGCCGTAAAAGCCTGCGATCATGGGAGGAATGCCCATCGCCGCTGAAATTACGGTCGGCACAATGGCGATCAACGCCAAAAATGCTGCGCCGACGTAAGTAATCCGCACCATCACTTTTTCTAGGTAATCTGCCGTTCGCTTGCCGGGTCGATAGCCAGGGATAAAGGTGCCGTAATCTTTGAGGTTGTCGGCCATTTCCTTCGGATTGAAGGTAATCGCCGTCCAGAAATAGCAGAAGAAGTAAATCAACACGATGTACAAAAAGTTGTAAATCACCGAGTTGCCATTAAACACGGATTCAAAGAGATCGAGCACACGAATTTGTCCAGGCATGATCGACTTGAGCGCTCCGAAGAACAGCGAGGGGATCATCAATAGGCTGCTCGCGAAGATGATCGGCATCACGCCTGATTGGTTCAACTTGAGTGGGAGAAATTGCTTTCCACCACCATAAACGCGGCGGCCGCGCACATGCTTGGCGCTTTGAGTCGGAATGCGACGTTGTCCGAGCGTGATGAAAACCACGCCCGCGATAACCGCCACAAACAAGAACGCGAGGACCACGATCGTCTCGATACTTTGCTGACCTGGCCCTCCTCCCAATGTCCAGCTGACATTGCCAAACAGCGTCCACAGCGCACCGGGCATTTGGGCCAAGATACCCGCCATGATCAACAAGCTGATGCCGTTGCCAATGCCGAACTCATCGATCTGCTCACCCAGCCACATCAAAAAAATCGTGCCGCAGGTCATCGTCAAAACGGCGGTCAGCTGCCAAGCGAATGACAACGACATGGGGTCGCCGTTGGTCAAAAATGCATCGGAGATGAGGGAGCCTCCCTCGCCTCCACTAGCCATGAGGTACCACCGAACGTAGCCCCAGCTTTGCACAAAACAGAGTAGTACCGTCACATACCGCGTATACTCGTTGATTTTCTTTCGGCCCGTTTCTCCTTCTTTCCGCAGATCTTCCAGCGGCTTCCAAACGGTGCCGAGCAATTGGAAGATAATTGAGGCGGAAATATAGGGCATGATGCCCAGGCCGAAGATGGTGGCCTGTTTCAAATCGCTGGCGGCGAAGACGGCCACCTTATCGACAAAATCGCCGAGCCCACCGCCGCTATCTTCGTCCGCCGTGGCCGCAGCTCGATCTTGATTGAAGATCGGCAACGGGATGTGCCAACCGACTCGATAGATCGCCAAGAAGAGTAGCGTCAGCAAAATCTTCTGACGCAACTCCGGAATCGTAAAGACGATGCGAAGCTTTTCCCACATGGCGGCGATCCGTCCGGAAGGCGTGTACAGGAGGTGTAACGATGAACCACGGGGTTCGTATTCCCCCAATGGCCGCTACATCTTAACAGAGAGCCGACAAAATGCCACGGCGACTTTGGCAGGACCGAGCGAAGGCGACCAAAAATGATTGGCCGCGAGAAATCGCGGCCCGCCAACACGCCCAGCCGTAGGGAACCAGCGGAGCCGATTCCCTAGAGGATAATTCGCTGCAAGCTACTTCTTCTTGCCTTTACCTTTGCCAGCAGCCTTGTCGGCCGCCTCGCGAATGGCACGCTTTTCCCCAACCGTGATCTTGGTTGGCAACAGCACGCAAGTGCCGCCTGCCTTCTCGATTTTTTCTTTCGCACTCGCGCTAAAGCGATGCGCCGAGACGGTCAAGCTCTTGGTCAATTCGCCATTGCCGAGGATCTTGAGTTCGTCGTACCGACCTTTGGCGACGTTCTTTTCGTGGAGCAACTCCGCGGTGATAGTTTCACCCGCCTGAAAGAGCTCTTCCAGATCACCGACGTTGACAGCCGCGATCTTGACCGCGAATGACTTGTTATTGAAGCCGCGCTTCGGAATCCGGCGGATCAGCGGAGTGCCGCCACCCGAGAAGATCGACTTGGCTTGCCAACCGGCCATCGCCTTTTGGCCCTTATGACCCTTGCCGGAGGTCTTACCCCGACCCGAGCCGGTACCGCGACCGATGCGCAACCGCTTGGTGTTCTTTTCTACGCCTTTATTAACATCGTGCAAATTCATTAGAGCGTTACTCCTCGCAGGCGCTCGATATCAGCTTTCGTGCGCAGCTTTTTAAGTGCGAGCATGGTGGCTTTCACCACTGTCACCTGATTGCTGGTGCCAAAGCTCTTGGTAAGGATATCGGTGATGCCGGCACATTCGCACACAGCACGAACAGCGGCACCGGCGATTACACCCGTACCGGAACTGGCCGGCAACAGGATCACGCGAGCGGCACCGTAATGACCTTCGACGCGATGTGAAATGGAACCATGCACAATCGGCAGTTCCATCATGCTTCGCATCGCTTGCTTCTGAGCCTTTTCAACGCTGGGAGGCACTTCGTTGGCCTTGGCATAGCCCCAGCCCACGCGCCCCTTGCCATCACCCACCACAACCATGGCGGCGAAGCTGAAACGACGACCACCCTTCACCACCGCAGCGCAACGCTTGATGATGACCGTTCGATCTACCAGGCCTTCTTTACCGAAATCGTTCGACACGCATTCCTCCTGCGGAGTAAGGGCCAGCCTGAAGCCTCAGGCGTAAAACTACAAAAGGTCCCACGCCACCCAAGCTAACGCGCTAGGCGAGCGAGGTCGATGGGACAAAAAATGAATTTAGAATTCCAAGCCACCTTGACGGGCAGCTTCGGCCAATGCGGCCACGCGACCGTGATAACGGAAATGACCGCGATCGAACTTAATCTTGGTCACGCCGGCGGCCTTGGCCCGTTCAGCGATGGCCTTGCCGACCGCTTCGGCGGCGGTCTTGTTGCCGCCATAGCCCACACTGCCACGCAGTTCTTTGTCGAGCGTGCTGGCCGAGCAGAGCGTGCGGCCCGTGATGTCGTCGATCAACTGGCAGCTGATGTGTTTGAGACTGCGAAACACACTTAGCCGCGGGCGATCCAAAGCGACGCCGCGGAGGTGGTTACGTACGCGGTAGGTGCGGCGAGTACGCTGAGTATTGAGAACTTTTTGCTTCTTCACGTTGCGTTTTCCTTACTTCATGCGGCCGGCTGGTGTACGACCGACTTATCTATCGACTTAGAGGGGGCTTTAAAGGCGAGGACTACTTGGTCGCCGACTTGCCCGGCTTGATCTTAACTTGCTCGCCTTGGTATCGCACGCCTTTGCCTTTGTAAGGCTCGGGCTTGCGAGCGGCGCGGACCTCGGCAGCAAACTGACCGACCATCTGCTTGTCGCAGCCCTGCACCACAATGTGCGTTTGATCGGGGCAAGTGACCTTGAGGCCCTTGGGAATCTTCTTGTGGATTTCGTTGGCGAAGCCTACGCGGAGCTGCAGCGTGTCGCCTTTGATCGCGGCCAAATAACCGACGCCGACCACTTCCAGCTTCTTCTCGAAGCCTTTGGTCACGCCTTCGATCATGTTATCGATCAAGGCGCGGGTCAGGCCGTGAAGTGCTTTCGATTCGCGTTCGTCATCGCTGCGCGACACGACCACTTCCGCACCTTCCACCTTCATCGCGATCTGAGGGCGAGCTTCGAACGACAACTTGCCGAGCGGACCTTCGACGTTGATGGTCTGGCCACTGACGGCGACCTTAGCACCACCAACGATGGAAACCGGCTTTTTACCAATACGTGACATGGCTCAAATCTCGCTAGCCTGCGGCGACCAGATCGCCGCGCAGGTGATTCAAAAAACGACAGGGCGGAGCAACTCGCGTCACCCGTCGGACTCGATTAGTACACTTCGCAAAGGACTTCGCCGCCCAGGTTCTTCTGCCTGGCTTCACGGTCGCTGACAACGCCGCTGCTGGTGCTGAGAATGGTGATTCCCAGCCCGCTGAGCACGGGGCGCAGTTCCTTCGCCTTGCTATAAACGCGTCGGCCTGGCTTGCTCACGCGACGAATACGTTGGATGACGCGTTCGCCGTTGGGGCCATACTTCAGCTCGATCCGCAATTGCGGAGCCGGTTCGGCTTCGACTTCTTTCCAATCCCAAATGTAGCCTTCGCGCTTCAAGACTTCGGCCACGCCGCGCTTGACTTTCGAAAGAGGCATATCCACATGGGGCCGCTCGACACGTACCGCATTGCGGATGCGGGTCAACATATCGGCGAGGGGGTCAGTCATCATGGTGGTTCAGGTCCCTATTACACTACCAGCTCGATTTGCGCACGCCAGGAATCAATCCCTGATCTGCCAACTTGCGGAAACAAATACGGCAGATGCCAAACTTGCGGTACACGGCTCGCGGACGCCCGCACATTTTGCAGCGTCGCACAATCCGCGTCGAAAACTTCGGCGAGCGGCCGGTTTTCGCCATCTGTGCCTTAGTTGCCACGACGATTACCTGTGTTGAAAGTTATGGGAAAATACGTTGATTAACGCGGGGCTTACTTCTCTTCTTCCGTTTGGAACGGCATACCGAACAACGTGAGCAACGCGCGCCCCTCGTCGTCCGTTTCGGCCGTACTCACAAACGAAATGTTCATACCTTGAATCCGGGTGAACTTGTCGGGGTTCAATTCCGGAAACACCAATTGCTCTTGCAGCCCCAGCGTGTAATTGCCTTGGCCATCGAAAGCAGTCCGACTGATACCGCGGAAGTCGCGCACACGGGGCAACACCAGTGATACCAACCGATCCAAAAACTCGTACATCCGTTGGCGACGCAAAGTCACCTTGCAACCGATCGCCATGTCCTCGCGAAGTTTGAACCCCGCGATCGCTTTACGCGACTTAGTGACCACCGGCTTTTGACCGCTAATCTGGGTCATCGCGTCAACACACGGATCGATATGCTTCTTGTCTTGAATCGCCACGCCAACGCCCATGTTGATGACGATTTTCGTCAGCTTGGGGATGGCATGAACATTCTTACGACCCAGCTGCTCGCCCAAGGCGGCGCGGATCTCTTTTTCGTATTTCTCTTGCAAACGCGGCACACCGGACGATTTAGCGGCGGGCTTGTCGGCGGCGGGCTTGTCGGCTGCTTTGGCTTTGGCCATGACTTGTTCTCACCAACGGTGGCTCGCGGCGAGGTGCGCGAACCGGGGTGACCTATCAGGAAAAATGTTCGTTGCGAATGTTGTTGGACTACTTCTTGGCGTAGGTCGCCTTGGGGGGCGAAATTCGACCGAGAGCTGCGCTGCACTTCTTGCAGAACCGTTCTTTGCTGCCGTCGGCCAAAAAGCGAGCGCCAACGCGAGTCGGCTTGCCGCACGATTGGCAATACAGCAGCACGTTGGAAATCGGGATCGGCATCTCTTTCGAGAGGCGACCACCCTGCGGATTCTTCTGGCTCCGCTTCACGTGCTTGTAAACTTTGTTGACCCCTTCGACGACAAGTTTGCCGCCGGCGCGATTGATCGTCAGCACTTTTCCGCGCTGGCCAGCATCGTCGCCCGAGATCACCACCACAATGTCATCAACTTTAATACGCATCACACTACCTCGCTGGCGAGGCTGACAATTTTCATAAAATTGCGTTCACGCAACTCTCGCGCGACCGCACCAAAAATACGTGTGCCACGCGGGTTATTATCGGCATCGATAATCACCGCCGCGTTGGCATCAAAGCGGATGTAGCTGCCATCGGCACGGCGGATCGGCTTGCGCGATCGCACCACCACAGCCCGCACTACCGCCTTCTTCTTGATTTCACTGCCCGCGATCACGCTCTTGACGCTGCAAATAATCACGTCGCCGAGCTTGGCATAACGCCGGCGCGAGCCGCCGAGCACCTTAATGCACATGATCTCTTTAGCGCCGGTGTTATCGGCGACGATCATGCGTGTTTCTTGTTGAATCATGGCTGGTCTACTCTGGTCTTGGCGACGCTTTCAATTTCAAAAGACAGTCTTCGAAAAGACGGTCTAACAAGTAACTAGCCTTTGGCTTCCAGGCTCGTTTCCGCGACCTGATCGGCTGGCAAAACATTCTTTTCCAGGATCCGCACCAAAGCCCATCGCTTCGTTTTGCTCAGCGGACGGCTCTCAATGATCTCGACGCGATCCCCTGGAGCGGCCTCATTCTTCTCATCGTGTACGAAGCAGACCGTCTTGGAATGTACGAACTTGCCGTACTTTTCGTGCTTCACCAACAACGGCACTTCCACGCGGCGGGTTTTGTCGGTCTTGCCGCCGGTGACCACACCAATCAATACTCGCTTAGGCATACAACAGCTTTCCTATTTCACCTGGCGACCAGGCTTGTCTCACAACTGGGTGGTTACTTCGCGGCCACGGCCAACTCGCGTTGACGCTGCACGGTCTTCACGCGGGCGATCAAGCGGCGATGCTTGCGCAACTCGCTCGGTGCGTTGAGCTTTTCCGTTTGCGATTGAAGTCGCAAGCGAAACAGCTTCTCGGCGGTCTCGTTCAGCGTCAGCTGAAGATGCTCATCGCTCATGTCGCGAAGTTCGGTGGCATTCATGGCTCAGTCTCACAATCTATCGTTGGTTCGTTCTACTAGGCCGTACGACGACGCACGAACCGCACCGGCACCGGCATCTTGTGCGCCAATCGCGCCAAGCAAATCCGAGCCTGTTCTTCGGTTACGCCTGCAATCTCGTACAGCACGGTACCCGGCTTCACCACGGCAACCCAGTAATCGGGTTCGCCTTTGCCAGATCCCATACGTACTTCCAGCGGTTTGCTGGTAACGGACTTATGCGGGAAGACACGTACATACAAGCGGCCTTCGCCACGAATGTACTGCTGCGCCGCGATACGCCCGGCTTCGATCGTGGTGGCCTTAATCCAGCCACCCATCGTTGTCTGCAACCCATAATCACCAAAGACCACGCGATGACCGCGGGTCGCATTACCTTTTATGCGACCTCTTTGGCTTTTTCGGTGCTTGACCCGCTTCGGCATCAGCGCCATTGGAATCGTCTCCCGTATGCATACCTTGGTTGACCCACACTTGAATCCCGATGTGACCTTGCGGCGTCATGGCTTCAAAAAAGCCATAATCGATCTTCGCCTGCAAAGTGCTCAACGGGAGCGAACCGGCGTTCGCCTTTTCGCAGCGCGCCATTTCGGCGCCGCCGAGGCGACCTGCCAGTTGAATTTTAATTCCCTTCGCTCCGGCATCCATCGTAGTTTCAATCGCACGTTTCATTGTGCGACGAAAACTCGAACGCTTGGCAAGTTGCTGGCCAATGTCTTCGGCCACCAACTGCGCCATGATCTCCGGACGCGGAATCTCTTCCACTTTCAAATTGACACGGCGGCCAGTGAGGTTCTGCAGTTCTTCCTGCAGCACTTCCACTTCCTGCCCCTTCTTGCCGATGATCAAGCCTGGTCGCGCCACATGGAGCACGACGCGGACTTCATCACGGGTTCGTTCGATCTCGATGCGATCAATGCCGGCCTGACGGTATTGCGACTTGGTCGGATGGTTCTTAATGAAGTCGCGGATTTTCTTGTCCTCGACGAGCAGTTCAGAGAACTGCTGCTTCGAGGCATACCAGCGGCTCTTCCAGCCCACTACGACGCCCGTGCGAAAACCGACAGGATTGACTTTCTGACCCATACGAATGCTCTTTGTGGATTGGCCGACGCTGAAATTTGGCCGACACGGCGACTGCGCCGATACAGTTATGTCTTAAACTTCGTCGATATCCGATAGACCGACATGGATATGGCTGGTCCGCTTCAATATGGACATTGCCATACCACGGGCACGAGGTTGAATACGCTTGAACGTTGGTCCGCCATCGACGCGAGCGTCGGTCACTACCAAACGTTCCATGCTCACCGACTTGCCTTGATTCTGATCTGGATCCTGAGCATTACCAAGCGCGCTACGCAGTACCTTTTCCAGTAAGCGAGCGCCGCGGTGCGGCATGTACTTCAGGATTTCAATTGCTTCGTCCGCAAACTTACCACGAATCAGGTCGGCCAAAGGGCGAACCTTTCGTGGGCTGATGCGAATGTTTTTATGGGAGGCAACAAATGCCATAGCTATCACCTTTTTCCGAAAGCCAACTACCGCTTGGCCATGCTCTTGCTGGACGGATCCTATCGCTTGGCTTTACCACCGTGACCGCGGAAGGTGCGGGTTGGGGCAAATTCGCCAAGCTTGTGTCCGACCATATCTTCCGTCACGAAGACCTTAATGTGTTGTTTGCCGTTGTGAACCATGAACGTATTGCCCACAAACTCCGGCACAATGGTGCAGGCGCGAGCCCAAGTCTTGATCGCCGTACCAGCGCCAGCCACGGCTTGCACTTTTTTGTAAAGCTTGAAATCGACGTACGGACCTTTTTTGAGTGAACGACCCATAGCAGTGGCTGATACTTATTGGTGTGTGTGGTTGTGATACGTCGGCGACGATTAGTGGAGTTTCTGGACGCCGTAACGACGCGAACGACGACGACGCACAATCGCGCTGTTGGATGGCTTGCGACGCTTGCGAGTCATGCCACCCTTGGCTGGCTTGCCTGTCGGGCTAACTGGGTGACGACCGCCCTTGGTGCGACCTTCACCACCACCGTGCGGATGGTCAACCGGGTTCATGGCCGTGCCGCGAACATGGGGCCGGATGCCCTTCCAGCGATTGCGACCCGCTTTGCCAATCACGACGTTCATGTGATCGCCGTTACCGACCGTGCCGATCGTCGCCCGACACAAGCCAGGCACACGACGGATTTCACCGCTAGGCAATTGAATCTGTGCCCATTCCGATTCACGAGCCATCAAGGTGGCCGACATGCCAGCGGAGCGGCACATACAACCACCTTTGCCTGGCAGCAATTCAATGTTGTGAATCGAGGTGCCAGCGGGAATGTTCTTCAGCGGCAAGGCATTGCCCACGGTCGGCGGTGCGTCGGGGCCATTCTCAATCTTTTGGCCGACTTGCAAGCCTTCTGGAGCCAGGATATAGGCCTTTTCGCCATCGACATAATGCAGCAAGGCGATGCGAGCCGAGCGATTGGGGTCGTATTGAATCGAATTGACAATCGCCGGGACGCCATCTTTGGCGCGGCGAAAGTCAATCACGCGATACTGTTGCTTATGACCGCCGCCACGATGGCGAACAGTAATAAAGCCTTGATTGTTGCGGCCGCCCTTCTTGCGCTTGGGGCGCATCAACGACTTCTCGGGCTTGACACCTTTGGTGAGCTCGGCAAAGTCGCTCACGCTGGCGCCGCGGCGGCCTGCTGAAGTCGGTTTGTATTGGCGAATTCCCATGTTTCGTAACCTTCGAGTCGTTGTCGCTGGGCGTGCTGTCGCTTAGTCGTCTGGTTGCTGTTGGCCGGTGTTTGTTTAGAAGAAGTCGATGCGATGCTCTTGATTGAGCGTTACCAGGGCTTTCTTCCAGTTCTTGGTCCGGCCGAGACGAAACTTATGACGCCGTGGCTTGCCTTTGCGGTTCTGGGTGCGAACCCCTTCCACCTTCACGTCGAAGAGTTGCTCGACGGCACTACGAACATCTTCCTTGGTCGCTTTGGGATTCACTTCGAACGCATACTGGTTGTAGCGTGTCGAGCGGTGCATGCCCTTTTCAGTCACCAGCGGACGAAGCAGCACTTCGTGCGGCATCAACACTAGTTTCGATGGAGCAGTTGTCGTCATAGCTATTCTTTCGCTGGCAGTGCGAAGTGATTGTCTTGGTTGTGTGGCGGCTTCGTTTTGCGTATTGATGTCAAAGCGATGCTGTTTGGCTTGCTATTATTCGGCGATTGCTATTCGGTGTCTGCGGCCGCTCTGGGGGCAGGAACGCGTTCTTTCAAGGCATCCAAGGCATCCTTGGTGACCAGCATTCGCTTGGGCTTCAAGATCGATAACGCATTGAGTTCGCCAACAGGCGAAACCGACACGCGTTCGATGTTGCGAGCACTCTTGTAAACATTCACGTCGTAACCATTGGTGGTGACGAGCGTGCTTTGGCCGTCGAGCTTCAAAGCCTTGAGAATGCCGGCCATCTCGCTCGTCTTGGGTGCACCAAACGCGAGTTGATCGATGATTACCAATTGCTCCGACTCGATCTTCGAGGCGACCGCCATGCGCGTGGCCAACTGCAGTGCCTTGCGGGGCATGCGGTAACCGAAATCGCGAGGACGCTTGGCGAAGGCATGACCACCACCGGTGCGAATGGGTGTGCGGCGCGAACCGGCGCGAGCGTTACCCGTTCCTTTTTGGCGATACATTTTCTTGGTCGAACCCGCAACTTCCGCACGCGACTTGGTTTTGAATGTGCCCTGGCGAAGGTTCGCCTGGTACATCACTACCGCGTCGTGCAGCAATTGCTTGTTGATCGTCGGGGCCAGGTCGGTCGACGCAATGTCATAGCGTCCGACTTCCTTACCGGTGCGATCATAAACGGGCAAGCTGGCCATGTTTCACCTACGTATGCGTTTCGGCAACTCTTCGCTTAGCAAAGAACCGCGTTCATCTAAAACTTGTTTGTCTCGCGAATCACCACCATGCCGCCGATCGCACCCGGCACGGCGCCGTGGATCAAGAGCAGGTTGTTTTCTTCGTCAACTCGCACGACTTTGATATTGCGGGTGGTGACTTGCTCATTGCCGTATTGGCCGGCGAGCTTCTTGCCCTTCTTGGGGCGACCACCACCACGATAAGCAGCCAAGGCGCCCGTACCGCCTTGCTGGCGATGGACCTTCTTGGCACCGTGCGTCGAGTTCATGCCGCCGAAGTTCCAGCGTTTCATAACGCCTGTGAAACCGCAGCCTTTGGTCGTGCCGGTAACATCGACGGCTTTGACATCGGCGAATTGGCCGACTTTGATCTCTTGACCAACTTCAAAGCCAGCCACGGGACCACGAAACTCGCGAATGAATCGCTTGGGTTCGCAACCAGCCTTGGCGGGGAGTTCGACGCCGGCGGCCTTGAGTTTCTTGGACCGCTTGCTCTCGAGAGGGGCAACGTGACCACGAGCGGCGCGGCTGGCCAGGCGACGAGGTTTGTCCCCGAAGCCGAGTTGCACCGCTTCATATCCATCCCGGTCGGCAGTACGCAACTGCAGAACGTGGCAGGGTCCTGCCTGAATGACGGTAACCGGGAACGCACGTCCCGATTCGTCAAATACCTGAGTCATCCCGACCTTGCGGCCGAGCAGTCCCTTTGTCATGGATATTCGCCTTGTTTATGTGGTCAGTCGCCGGCCAGGATTGCAGGAACATGCGGTGAATAGTCACCGGTCCCGAATTACCCGACAGGCATCCGGTACATAGACCTAATGCTTGAAAAACGTTAAATGCCCCGTCGCGAGCCTATCGCGAGGAAGCCTTGATATTAATGTCGACGCCAGCAGGCAGGTTGAGCTTGTTCAGTGCTTCGATCGTCTTGGCAGTTGCCTGGACGATATCGATCAGTCGCTTGTGCGTCCGGATCTCGAATTGCTGACGTGCTTTCTTGTCAATGTTTGGACCCGACAGCACCGTGTATTTTTCAATGCGTGTCGGCAGCGGAATCGGTCCGTGGACTTCGGAGTGGGTCCGCTTGGCAGTGTCCACGATTTCCGCCGCGCTCTGATCCAGAATCGCGTGGTCGTAGGCTTCCATTCGGATCCGAATTACTTCTTTCTGGGCCACGAATTGCACTCCCTAAGCTAACAAAAGCTCAGCCAAACAGCCGCTTGACTGCCTGTAGGGCGGCCAGAACCGGACTCGATTGCCAAACTGTCTTACTGTCGTGTTCCACTACTGGAGATGTTCCGTGTAGGGGAAACCAACGATCTTAAAGATCTGCAGCGACCTCGTCAACGGCTCAGAAGAAAAAACTGACGGGGAGTTGTGTCTCGCCGCCGAAATTCCCTCTGCTGTTGCCGATTTGCCGTGTTGGGTCGGTCAAAATAGCCGACTTTCGCCTGCTCCGCAATCCACCCAACGCCGAGATTCTGGATAGCTTGGAGCGGCGGGAGGCCGCAACGCTTGCCTAGTCTCTCTATTTGTCGTGGTTGTTTGCGAATTGAAAGTGGTGTTATCGGCCAATATCACGGGGAACCACATAAAATCTGATGGAGTTAGAACGGGCCGCGGTGTCGACGCGGGTTTCGTTTCCACCTTGAGTCCATTCGCAGATGAATCCACTGATTCTATCTTGATTTCAGACCTCATATTCTCGTTGCACGTCCGCTGGAGCCGCCGCATATTCCAGCGGTTCCATGCTGCAACCAGCTCGTCCTTGTGACAAGCTACGCATGGCCGAGGAGTAGCCGAAGAGTTCGCGGAGCGGAGCATGCGCTTCGATGGCGATCATGGGGCCGCGGTTTTCTGTCTTGGCGATTGTGGCCCGGCGTTGCTGCAAGTCGCCGACGAAGTTGCCGAGATAGTCTTCCGGCGTGGTGATGTCGAGCTTCATGATTGGCTCCAGAAGCACCTTGCCACCTTGCTCCAGTCCTTTCTCGAAAGCGTCGTTGGCGGCCATGCGAAACGCTTGCTCGTCGGAGCCGATTTCCGCCGCTTCGCCACCCAGCACGCTGACCTTGATCTTCATCAGCGGGAAACCGGCAATCCTGCCGCCCCCTTCGCCGCAAGCTTTGAACTCCTCCACGGCGGCATCGACCAGATCTTGCGGCAGCGAACCCACCGGAATGAAATTCAGCACGTTCACGCCGAACGCCTCGGCCGCAGGCTCCATGCGAATCTTCAGCTTGGCAAACAACTGTTGCCCGGCGATGACTTTGTGGCACTCGCCCGTGACTTCGATAGCGCGCTCAATCGTTTCGCGATAGCTCACCTGTGGCTTGTGAAACTTCACATTCAGATTGAAGTCGCGCAACAGGCGGTTCTTGATGACTTCCAAATGCAATTCGCCCATGCCGCGAATCAAAGTCTGGCCTGTTTCGTTGGCGTTCACTTGCAATGTTGGGTCTTGGCGTTTGAGCATATCCAGCGTATCGGCCAGCTTCTTGCGCTCGGCGGTGCTCTCCGGTTCGATCGCCATGCTGATGACGGTCTCGGGGAACACGATCGACTCCAGCAACACCGCTTCCTTCACATCGCAAAGCGTATCGCCCGTGATCGAATGCCGCAGACCGACGATGCCGACGATATCGCCGCATGACACCATGTCGACTTGCTCTTCCTTCTTCGTGGCGTGGATTTGCCATAGTTGCGCGATGTTTTCCTTCTCATTCTTGCCGGGATTGAGCGCGCGGGAGTTGGACTTGAGTTGTCCTGAATAGACGCGGACCCACGATATATCGCCTGTCTTGGCGGGTAGCACTTTGAACACCAGGCCGCAGAATGGATCGTCCGGCGAAGGCTTGCGCTCGATTTCGAGGATTTCGCCTTTTTTCTTGCCAGGGGCTGTGCCATGCACGGGAGGACGATCGGCTGGCGACGGGAGGTAATACTGCACGCCGTCGAGCACGGGCTGCACTCCCATGCCATGTAGGGCTGAACCGCACAGCACAGGCTGCACTTGCCGGGCGATCGTCGCTTCGCGCAACGCCTGTCGGATTTGGTCCGCGCTGATCGGTTGTTCCGAAAGGGCGAGATCCATTAATTCGTTCGAAAAATTGTAGAGTTTCTCCAACATCAATTCTCGCCAGGCGTTGGCTTCGTCTAGCAATTCTTCAGGAATTTCGCCTTGTGTCAGCACCTTGCCTTCGGCCGTGGAGTCCCAGGAGAGCAATTTCATCTCGATCAGGTCGATGACGGCGCGGAACGGATCGTTCACATGCGGCGGGCCCAGGCCAACGGGAATTTCGATCGCGATCGGCGTGGCAGCCAGTCGCCTCTCGATCTCGCGCAGCGTCCCCTCGAAATCGGCGCCTTCGCGGTCGAGCTTATTGATGAACACCAGTCGCGGCACGTTGTACTTATCCGCCTGACGCCAGACGGTTTCGCTCTGCGCTTCGACTCCTTCGCGCGCGCTGAAGACCACCACCGCGCCGTCCAGCACGCGCAAGCAGCGCTCGACTTCGGCGGTGAAATCGACGTGCCCCGGCGTGTCGAGCAGGTTGATCGTGACGTCTTTCCAGGGAAACGTCACGCAAGCGGCGTAGATCGTGATGCCACGCTCTTGTTCCTCGGGGTCGCTATCGGTTTCCGTCGTACCGCTATCGACCGCGCCGACCCGGTGCTTCGCCCCGCTTAGAAACAGCATCCGTTCCGTGACGGTGGTCTTGCCGGCATCGATGTGGGCGATGATGCCGATGTTGCGAATGGAGGTTAGTTTGCGAGTTGCCATTGTAGTACCCATCGAATGTCAAACTTGAATCTACCAACTGCGCACGAAAACGCCGCAGCGGAAAGTGTGAACTTCCAGCAGCGGCGTTGATGTTTTATGGCTTCTGTTTCGCTCAGGACCAGGCGAAGTGGGCGAACGCCTTGTTGGCGTCGGCCATGCGATGCACGTTTTCGCGCTTCGTCACGGCGGCCCCTTCGCGACTGGCAGCGGCGAGGAACTCGTCGGCCAGCTTCTCATCGGTCGGGCGACCCTTCTTCTCGCGTACCGCCGCCAGAATCCAGCGGATCGCGAGCGATTGCTGGCGATTGCGATTCACTTGCATCGGCACTTGATAAGCGGCGCCACCGACGCGGCGGCTGCGAACTTCCACGTGCGGCTTGACGTTTTCGACCGCCTGGTGAAAGACCTCGATCGGATCACGATCGGCGATCTTGTCCTTGATGCGGTCCATCGCGCCGTAAAACACTTCCTGCGCGACCGACTTCTTGCCATCCCACATCAAGCAGTTGATGAACTTGCTGGCCAGGATGCTGTTATAACGCGGATCAGGCTTGAGCTGCGTCCGGCTGGAAGTAATACGACCCATGTTTCAAATATCCCAAAAACCTGTTGTTTAGTACTTTACGGCTTCTTCGCGCCATACTTGCTGCGAGCCTGCTTACGACCATCGACACCCAGCGTATCGAGCGCGCCACGCACCACGTGATAACGCACACCGGGCAAGTCGCGTACACGACCACCACGCACGAGCACGATACTGTGTTCTTGCAGGTTATGCCCTTCGCCGGGGATGTACACCGTGACTTCTTTCCCATTGGAAAGACGCACGCGGCAAATCTTCCGTAAAGCCGAGTTCGGCTTCTTGGGGGTCATCGTGCGAACTTGCAAGCAAACGCCTTGCTTGAAAGGGCTCTTGTCGAGCACGGGGCTCTTGGAGAACTTCCTTTTGGCGGTGCGGGGCTTACGAACTAACTGATTCACTGTTGGCATAATGGCAATCCACGCTTACTGGTGGTGACTTTCCTGCGAATGGGAATCCATCAGCGTACTGGATTCGGTACGGCTGTCAAGGCATCGTGAGGACTTCCGGTCGCAGCAAAATCCCGATCAATTGGTCCAAAAACGAGCGGAACAGGCAATTCTGTCCCGCCTTACGTAATCTTAATTTCTTTCCTAGTTTCCACCGTCGGCACCACCCAGCAACTCTTCCAGCGATTTGGCTGGTTCCGAGGAGCTTGGAGTGGGGGATTCGGTGGCGGCAGTTTCGCCATTTTCTTCGCCCGCCGATTCCAGCAGCGGGAAGCTCGACACGAGTGCCCGTTCCTTCTCGGAAGCGAGCGCTTGCAAAGCTTCAGGCTGGTAGCGAACTTCCGACTCTTGGAAAGTGCGGAAGCCGGTACCGGCCGGAATCAAGTGACCCAGGATGACGTTTTCCTTGAGACCGACCAGATGATCGACCTTGCCGGCCAAGGCCGCTTCGGTGAGTACCTTGGTGGTTTCCTGGAAACTCGCCGCCGAGATGAAGCTGCTGCTTTGCACGGCCGCCTTGGTGATACCCAAAAGCTGCGTGCTGGCGGTGGCGAACTTCGGCTTGACACCCTTGGCAGGTGTGCCGCCGAGTGCTTCGATTTGGGCGTTGACCTGCTCCAGGGCTTCCTTGGGAACAATTGCTCCTTCGGAGAAGTCGCTATCGCCCTTGTTGCTGATCTTCAGGCACTTAGCCAGGTTTTGGTTCACCTGGCGGAATTCGAATTTGTCCATCACCAGGCCCGAGAGCAGATTCGTATCGCCAGGATTCTCGATCTTCACCTTCCGCAACATGCGGGCGACGATGATCTCGATATGCTTGTCGTTGATATCCACCCGCTGCGACCGATACACGGATTGAATTTCGTGCAGTAGGTATTGCTGCACCGCTTCTTCACCGGAGATGCGGAGAATATCGTGGGGCACCAGCGGACCTTCCACGAGCGCTTGCCCGGACTTAACGTGATCGCTGGAGTGAACGAGGAATCGTTTACCGTGCGGCACCAGATGTTCCCGCTCGATGCCTGATTCGCTCTTCACCACGATCGTGCGTTTGCCGCGCCGCTTCTCGACGAGGATCTCCACCACGCCATCGATTTCGGCGATTACCGCCGGATCCTTTGGCTTGCGAGCTTCAAAGATTTCCGTCACCCGCGGTAGACCACCCGTGATGTCGGTGATACCGCTGGCTTCGCGAGGTGTTTCGGCCAGCGCGGAACCGGCGGAAACTCGCTTGCCTTCTTCGATGAGAATGTGAGCTCGTTCTGGAACGTAGTACACGTCGAGCGGCTTGCCATCGGCGTCTTCGATCACGATTTGCGGATGCAGTTCGCCCTTGTGATCCATGATCATACGACGAACGGTGCCACCGGCATCCTTTTCCAGACGCATCGTTTCGCCTTCGACGACGTCCTCGTAACGGACCTTACCGCTGACTTCCGCAAGGATCGGAATCGTGTGCGGGTTCCAAGTGCAAAGGACCTGGCCAGGTTTCGCTTCCTGATTCTCGGCAACCTCCAGTACGGCACCGGTGGGGATGTCGTACTTCTCCAACTCGCGGCCCTTGGCGTCGAGCAACTCCATTTCGCTGTTACGCGTGAGCACGATGGTCTTGCCTTCGTCGTTGGTCACCACACGCATGCGGGTGAACTTGACGAAACCACCCTTCTTCGCCTTGATGTCGCTATCTTCGACGCTCGTATTCACCGAGCCACCGATGTGGAACGTACGCATAGTGAGCTGCGTACCAGGTTCGCCGATGCTCTGGGCGGCGATGATACCGACCGCCATGCCTTCTTCGACCATATTACCGGTCGACAGATCCATGCCGTAGCAGCAACGGCAAACACCCAGGGCCGCTTCGCAAGTTAAAGGGCTGCGGACCTGGATCTTCTCCAGGCCCATGCCTTCGATCTTGCGCGCGATTTCCGGCGTGATAAGTTGACTTTCTTTGACAATGACTTCGTCGGTCACTGGATTGACGATGCTCTGACGGCTGATGCGGCCATGGACCGCTGCCCGCAACGCCACTTCCACCTTTTCACCGCGATAGATCACACCCTTGGTGATACCTTGGGTCGTGCCGCAGTCTTCCATGGTGATAACCACGTTCTGCGCGACGTCGGCCAGCTTGCGGGTCAGGTAACCGGAGTCTGCCGTCTTGAGAGCCGTATCGGCCAAACCTTTACGGGCACCGTGCGTCGAGCTGAAGTACTCGAGCACCGACAAGCCTTCGCGGAAGTTCGCCTTGATCGGCGTTTCGATGATCTCGCCTGTCGGCTTGGCCATCAAACCACGCATACCGGCCAACTGGCGAATCTGTTCGATACCACCACGAGCACCAGAGTGCGCCATGAGGTACACCGGATTCACGTAGCCGTGACCACCGCGATCGTCCGCCTGCATGGCGGCCATCATTTCGGTCGAAATCTGTTCGCGAGCATGCGTCCAGGTGTCGAGAACCTGGTTGTAGCGTTCCATTTCCGTGATAACGCCGCGCTCGTAGAGCTTGCGGAACTTCATCACGGTCTTGTCCGCTTCGGCGATGATCTTGATCTTGGTCGTCGGCGTCACGAGGTCGTCGGTCGCGAACGACAAACCGCTGCGCGTGCTTTCGCGGAAACCGAGTTGGTTCATATTGTCCAACAAGTCGATCGTCGCGCGTCGGCCCAGGCGTTGGTAGCAGTCGCTAATGACTGCCGCAAGGTCACCGCCCTTGAGTGAGATGTTATAGAAGTCCATACCCTTGGGGAGCATCGTGTTGAACAAAATGCGGCCGTAGGTGGTATCGACGATCGCGCCCAGTTTGCTCTTGTCCTCTTCGTCCTTGAGCCGGCGATCCTTCGGCAAACGGACCTTGATCTTGGCATGCAGGTCGATCTTCTTCATCGCAAAGGCGTAGTCGGCCTCCGCAAAGGAACTGAACGTCATGCCTTCGCCTGGCCGGTTGGGCAAGGTGAGGGAAATATAGTTGCAACCCATGACCGTATCTTGCGACGGCGACATAATCGGCTTGCCATTGCTCGGCGCGAAGATGTTGTTCGTCGACATCATCAGCGTATGAGCTTCCACCTGCGCTTCAATCGAGAGCGGCAAGTGAACCGCCATTTGATCGCCGTCGAAGTCGGCGTTGAAGCCTTTGCAAACCAGCGGATGCAAGTGAATCGCGTTGCCTTCCACCAGCGTCGGCTCGAAGGCTTGAATGCCCATGCGATGCAACGTCGGAGCGCGATTGAGCAGCACGGGGTGATTCTTGAT
>JBGSHH010000685.1:0-5168 GCA_041752355.1 Pirellulaceae bacterium
TTGATCAGGCTGACGATTTCGCTTTGAAAGCTGGCCAGTTGCTGCACGACGCCAGCCAGTAAATCGACAAACAGTCCGATGAGCCAGGCTTTGAATTGCGACCATAAACTCTTGAGCGCGAAAACTCCCTGTTCCCAAGCCAGCACTAAACCCGCAGTAGCAATTTGCGCGGCGAGGTCCCAGCGTCCCGCAATGATCGCGTCGAAGATGCCTTGGATCGTTTGCACGGCGGTTTGCCATAAGCCGATGAACAGTTCCTGCAAAATGCTGACTGCGGCAGCGCCGATCGTGGTGAAATTCACAAACCACACCACCGCTAGCGCCAGGCCGGCGGTTAAGGCTGCTAACGCCACCACCAAGATCCCCAGTGGCGTTGTGAGGAAGGCCAGCATCGCCGCCGCAGCGCCGGTGACCACTTCCAACACGGTCATGGCGGCGGCCAAGAGCGAGGTTTGCACGGCGGCCCAGAGGGCCGCGAAGCCTTCGGCGGTTAAAGTGACTGTGAGCCAGGCGTTGATGGCGGAAACGGTGGTTTTGATGAATCCCAGTGCGGTCCAGAGCACTCCCGCGATGGTGACAATCGCGTTCAAGCCACTCATCACCAAGCCGAGCGCGGCGGCGCTGGCCGCCAAGATAAAGAACAACCCGGCCACGCCGAACGTGACGACACCGACCGCCGCTAGCGCTAAGATCAGGCCTTGGTAGTTGCGTACGAAATCACTTACCGCCACGGCACAAGCGATGGTCACTTCCAACAGGGACTGCAGCGTGTCCGCTAGCGCCGCACCAGTGTGAAAGGCAATCGCGCGCAGCACCGCCAACAGATCATCCCAAGCATCGCCGAGGGCATCGGCTTTCTGTGCTTCCTCGTCGGTGATGACCAGTCCCAGTTGGCGTGCGCGATCGACAAACTGCTGCAAACCTTCTGAGCCCGCCGCTAACATCGGCAACAGTGATTCCCCGGACTTGCCGAGGACTTTCATGGCCAGTGCAGCGCGGAGTCCGGGATCCTGGATGGTTTGTAGTCCGTCGGCGACGAGCGCTAACCGTTGCTCGGGCGACGCTGCCAGAAAGGTCTGCGCACTGATGCCCAATTTCGCGAGTACCTGGCTGGCCCCTTTGCCGCCACTGGCGACTTGATACGTAAACTTGGCTAGGCCGCGGAGACCGACATGCAGTGCGTTAAGATCGACGCCGGTTTGCTTGGCAGTGTAGCCCAGCGCGGTAAGCACTTCGGCGCTGACACCAGTCGCTGCTGTCAGGTCGGTAAGTTCGCCGCCGACATTCGCAAACTGCTGGGCGGCCGCCAAAAGTGGTCCCAAGATCGACGTCGCGATGCCGGCCGTGCCGGTGCCAAGTAAGGGCAGACCCTTGGACCAGGCGAACAAGCGTTCCTTGGCGGTGCGCAAGCCGGACGAGAGACGGTCGTGGAGCCCCAGTTCCACATAGGCACGACCTGCTTTGACACCTTCGGCCGACATACGATATCACCGCTTTCGCCAACGCTGGAGCGCGGGATTGGTTAACAACGTGGTAAACTAAGAAATATGGAACCGGCGACGCGGCTCATCTTCGAACAACTTGGAATCTCGCTCTTGCTCGGGTTGCTCGTCGGACTGCAGCGACAGCGGAGCGAAACCTTACTAGCCGGTGTCCGCACCTTTCCGCTGATTACGGTGCTGGGCACGTTGGCGGCTGCGCTTGATCAAGCCCAACCTGGCGGCTGGATCGTGCCGGCTGGCTTATTGGCGCTCGTGATCGTCGTCGGCGTGAATAACAGCTACCAGCTACGACGCCGGCATCCCGACTTGGGCCTCACGACCGAGGCGGCGATCCTGCTGATGTACTTGGTGGGTGCCTATGTGGTGTTTGGCGACCGAGTGGTGGCTATCGCCGTGGGGACCGGTGTGGCCGTGTTGTTGCAGTTCAAACCGGAATTGCATCACCTCGTGGCGCGCCTGGGAACCGAAGACGTCCGTGCGATCATGACCTTTGCGCTGATCACTGGCATCATCTTGCCGGTCTTACCAAACCAAACCTATGATCTCGTCGCCCCGCTGAACATCCTTAACCCGTTTGCGATTTGGCTGATGGTCGTCCTCATGGTCGGCATCAGCCTGGGTGGTTATTTGATCTACAAGTTCCTGGGGAGCACCGCGGGCATTTTGTTGGGAGGTCTGTTGGGAGGCGCCATCTCCAGCACGGCGACGACCTTCAGTTACGCGCGACGGTCATCCCAGGAAGCGAACCACTCGCTGGCTTCGGCGCTGGTGATCTTTCTGGCGTCCACGGTCGTGTATGCCCGCGTCATGCTGGAGATCTCCGTGGTTGCGGCCAATCATTTTCGGGTGCTGGCCGCGCCGATTGCGATCATCATGTTGGCCAGTGTGCTGGCCGCGGTGGTGGTGTGGTGGCGTACGCGCGACACCTCAACCTCGATGCCTGAGCAGCAAAACCCAACGGAGTTCACCTCCGCGTTGGTGTTTGCAGGACTGTATGCGGGAGTTTCGCTAGCGCTCTCCGCCGCGAATACCTATCTTGGTGGCGAAAGTGTATATGCCGTGGCCGTGTTATCAGGGCTGACGGATATGGACGCGATCACACTTTCCTCGGCGCGACTGGTGCAGCTTGGTCCGGAGTCCGGCGGCTTGGAGCCGGAAGTCGGTTGGCGATTGATTGTGGTCGCTACCTTGGCAAACTTAGGATTCAAGTGGGGGATCTGTTGGATGATCGGGCAGCCGCAACTGGCGAAAACAGTGGGCGTGATGTTTGCCATTCCAGCCGTCGTCGGCAGCCTGCTTCTCATTGCCTGGCCTTATTAGGCCGCGATGCTACGAGCCCATAATTGCGGAAACTTGTCACGCTCTTGCGCCAGCGCCGGTTGCATAAAGGGTCGTGGTGCATAATTCGCCAACCGCACACGCACCGGTTGCCCCGGTAACGGTTTGCGGCGGCCCAGCGGTATCCACTTGGTGCCGGCGCGATAGGCGGGTGTGGTTTGTTGTCGTTTACGAGCGATCGCCGCCAACTGCGCGGGAGTTAGTGGACGGCGCACCTGGCTGCGTCGTTTCCGCTTGGTGGGAGGAATCAGGTTTTCAAGTTGCTCGCGGATCCCAGCGCGTCCACCAAACTCCATCAAGTTAGGAACCGTCCCCGCCAGCAGTTTGCCTTGCAGGTACTGACGCTGATTGAGTCCCACTGGGCCGATGACGACCGACTGCCGACCGTCAAACGCAAACAGAATGAACTTCAGGTTCGTGATTGGGTCCTTCGAATGCACACTAGGTGACTCGCCCGGTAACGAAGTTCGCTTGCGACGGCGGAGTTTGCTGCGCGCCGCGCGACGCACAAACGCTCCCGCTTTTGACAGGGCCTTGGCATTCGCGGCATCCATCTTTCGCAAAACCGCCGGTCGATCGAAGAATTGATCGACGACTTTCAGGCTGAGCGTGATGCTGTTCATGGCTGCTGGCGCTGCGCGAACCAACGTCGCGCTTGCGAGCGCAACAATTCCCGCGTGTACGGCAGCCCTACCATGCGCCGCGTCCGCAAGTACGGATGGAATTCGTCGGCGGTAAACGGCGTGCGCCGCTTCTTGGGATTGCGATGGATTTCACAAAGCGTCGCCAACAGCTGCGACGTATGGTTCCAGCGCTCCTGGATCACGGCGCTCGCCATCTCCACCAACTGCCGCAGTGAATACGGCCCCAGTTCCACGCCCGCTAACGCGGCGTACTGGCGACCGATTTGCCAGGCGTCGAGACCGCCGCCTCGATCCGTCGATCGATCTCCACCGAGACGTTGTGCAATTTCTTCTCCATTGCTTGCTGAAACTTCGGCGAGCGAATCTTGGAGGTCGCCAGTTTCTGCTGTGCGGTCACCAACTCGTGCGCCTTCTCTCGGATCGCTTCGATCGCCTGCCGCTTGGCAGGCCGGGAAAAATTTACCAGCGCTTCCTCCAACGCGGTGATCGCCGCTTCCAGCGCTTCACCACCTAGTCCCCGCCCAAAATCTTCTTCATCGACCCCCAATTCGATGGCTCGCTCCTGGCATAACAGCCACAAGACTTGCACCAGCTTTTCATCCGATTCGTGGATGGCGAGTAAGGCCTGACCATCGTGATAGTTGACGAAGTCGAGGCCCGTGATATCGCGCAGCCGTTTGGCCAACGCGTAGTTGAGTTCCAGTCGCCACTCGCGCTCGCGCGTGTCGGTAAACAGGCCATCGGCCATGAAATCTTACTCCAAAATATGATTAGGGACCCACCACCACAAACGTCCGCTCGACCATCGTCCCCGCATTGAAGACGACCGTGGGCCGTAGCGTCACGCTGTAAACCCGCGAACCGCCGAGTTCTTCGGTCCGCTCAAACTTGGTGATCATGTACCAGTCGCGACTATAGACCGTGCCGTTGGTCGTGATATCGCCATCGGCGGCTGCGACTTCGATCGGCTCGCGATTGAGATACCGCGACTCCAACTCGGAGAAGACCGCATCGGTGCCCCGGATGTACTGGTAGCCAAACTCGATCGAGCCGTCATTCATGCCGGCGATGTATTTCTTCGCCTTGGAATAACGGGCGGAGACCTCGATCTCGTCGGCCGAGTCGGGGAGACTGACATCCTTGGCATTCTGGATCTCGATCCAGGTGGCGGCCGCATTGATGTCGGCGCTGTTGTAGTAGAGAGCACATTCAAACCCGGCAATGGGACGATCGGACATCGCTTACGGTCTCCAGCCACGGAACGTGAGGTGAATCACGGTGGTCAAAGTCTGGTGCTGTTCGAGATGATCGGGATCAAACAACGGTGCAAACGCCACTTCCATCAGCGTGGCCGTGTCGCCACTGGGATTGTGGGTCTTGAAATAGTCGGCCAGTTCCTGGCCTAGCAAGATCAGGCCATCCATCTGCGATAATTCGTCGGTACCGACTCGTTGCTGGAGGGCCAGATCGACCTGGTAATCTTCTTGCCACTGACTGCGCGAAGCCCGCTGACCGACATCATCCTTGGGAACGACGGTCACGTGGATGTCGGCCAATTCCTCCAGCCGATAGCGGGGCAGGTAGCAGCGCTGCGCGGTAAATGGCTGACTGAAGGTGTGGGCATTCAAGTCGGTCACCACTGCCTCGGCAAGTTCGACAATCGCCGCCGGCATTTAGTCCTCCA
>JBGSHH010000686.1:0-2731 GCA_041752355.1 Pirellulaceae bacterium
CGCACGTCTCGCTGGACGGAAAACTACGATTGCTCACCAGTGCCGATGGCCAGAAGTGGAAATCGACCGCACTCATCACGAGCGATGTCGGCGACCTGCGCGATGCCAAATTGAGCATCACCCCGCGCGGCGAGTTGATGATCTCCTCCGTCGTTTGGACGCCAGACGATGCAAAAATCAAACATCAATCGCTCGCCTACTGTTCCAAGGATGGCGAACAGTTGGAGGGTCCATTTAATATTGGCGAGCCAAACTTTTGGCTGTGGCGAACATCGTGGCACAAAGACATCGCTTACAACATCGGCTATGCCACGCATGGCCCGAGACAAGTACGGCTCTATCGCAGTGCCGACGCCCGCAAGTTCACAACTCACGTCGAGCGACTCGACGTGAAGAATGAGTATCCCAATGAATCGGCCCTGGCTTGGGACGCCGACGACACAGCTTATTGTGTGCTGCGTTGCGAAAAGCCCAACATCGCGCAGCTTGGCACCGCGTCGCCACCGTATCAGGATTGGATGTGGCGCGAACTTGATCAAGCGTTGGGCGGTCCCAGCTTGTTGCGACTCCCCAGTGGCCAGTTCATCGCCGCAGGTCGCATCTATCAACCCCAAGTGCATACGAGCGTATGTTGGCTGGATGTAAAACGAGCGAAACTCGTGGAACTCGTCCAACTGCCATCCGGCGGCGACACTAGCTACCCCGGCCTCGTCTGGCACGATGACCTCCTCTGGGTCAGCTACTACAGCAGTCACGAAGGGAAGACGAGCATTTATCTGGCGAAGGTGAAGTTGGCGGAGAAATAGTACTCATCACGCGCCGCCGTGATGTTCCTAAATTCTAGCCTGCGCTAGCTTCGTCATCGTCTCAGCCTCTCGAGAACGAACGACCATTTGATAGCGCACGATTGTCGTCATCTTGCAGCAATACGGCGGAGCCTGATGATTGCAGTGGGGGAAGGATTCTCCGGCAGTTTTCCAGATTCCCGTAGTGCTATGGAACAACTGCAATCGTAAAATGAACATCGGAAGGTCGAATCGTTAGGCAAGTCGATGCACTCCACAGAACAGTACAACGCGGTGGTCATGGCGCAGGTGGTGCGGGAGCCGGAGGTGCCGGAATCACGGCCCCGGATGTCGGATTGGCAATTCAGTCTGGCGACGATGTTTGTCGTCGTGACGGTTTCTGCGTTTCTGTTGGCGGCTGTTGCCCAGTTTGGCGCGGAATGGTTCATGCAGGGCGCGATATCCCTGGCGATCCTGCTCGTGCTGTTGATCCCCTTCGCGCTGGTGTGGGGACTTTGCTTTCGCTTGGCACCCACGCCGACCAAGTACGTCACCGTACTGGGGCTGATCATGTTCTTGCCTTTGAGTTTGCTCCCCTGCTGGCTGATTCAGAATCGCGAACAGGCGCGTCGGACGCAGTGCATGACGAATCTGCGAAAGCTGGCTGCTAGCATTCACTACGATGATTCGATGCCTGGGACCTATTGGCCGGGCGCAGGAATCTCTAACCAGAGCGAACCTGTCCCCGATAGCATTGTGCTGCGCTCCGGCCAGAAATATCCCGCCTACGAACCCTGAGCGTCAGAGCGTCAGTGAGGAATGCGGCAAAAGCCTCGCTATCGCGCAAGCTAACGTAGAAAACTCTCAGGCGGGAATAAACTCGCCATCGGGCGGCGAACCTAGCACTGAACACTCTATAGCCCCGTGCTGGAGCCTTCTTCCATGTCGAATTCCGCCCTACCGCTGCGCGCGCCGACCGAAACCAATGCACTGGAACCCGACACACGCCGCCGGTGGCTGACGCTGACCACGCCTGGCTGGTTGGTGAGTCTGATCACGCATGTGGCGATCTTAATCATGCTGGGGATTTGCTACTTCGATTTGGATAGCAAGCTATTGCAGAACCTCATCACGGCCATCCCCACCGAGTCGGTCGAAGAACTCGAATTGTTGCAGTCGCCTATCCAGAATACCTCCCCGAAAGATGACAGCCCTCTCGGCAGTTCTACGCTCACGACGGTCGGCCACCTACCAACATCCGCTAGTCTCATGGAAGAGATTGCGAATTCGATCCAAGTCGATACTCCCGACATTGCGATCGCCGCTGAACTTCATGACCAGGATCCCGTGGTGATTGTCGACTACCTCGATCGTCCCGGCTTGCACGGCGATGGCACATTGAGCAATCGCCGCGCCGAGATGCGCGGGAAGCTATTACGAACGTCGTGTGGCACAGCGGCATCGGAAGCCGCCGCGATACTCGGCATCCAGTGGCTGGTGAAGCATCAACGCGAGGATGGCAGTTGGGACTTCGATCATCGTCACGGCCCCTGCAAGACCAACGCCGGTTCACTTGCCGACGCACGCAACGGCGCGACGGGACTGGCGTTACTGGCTCTGCTGGGAGCGGGGCAAACGCACAGAGAAGGAGACTACAAAAACAACGTGCGCGCTGGCTTGGGCTATCTGGTGCGCAACATCAAGATCAAGCGGGACAAACTCGGCGACCTCACCGACGCCGGCAACATGTACTCACACGGCATCTGCGCGATCGTGCTCAGCGAAGCCTATGCCATGACCAATGACAAAGAGCTTAAGGCCCCCGCGCAAGCCGCCCTCGATTACATCGTTTTCGCGCAAGACCCTGTCGGCGGTGGCTGGCGTTACAGTCCCCAACAAGCAGGCGATACGTCGGTACTGGGTTGGCAACTGATGGCGCTTAAGTC
>JBGSHH010000687.1:0-5411 GCA_041752355.1 Pirellulaceae bacterium
CGAACAATTGCTGACGCTGTTCGAGCAATTCCTCGCGCCGGAGATGCCCGAGAAGCTGCGTCCCGACATTCGACACTATCACAAGCTGAAAACGCCGGAAGATCGCGTGCAAGCAATTAGCGGTTGGCTGGAAGAGCGCGAGCGCTACTTGCTCAAGCCGATGAACTGCCCGCACCATATCATGATCTATAAGAGCAAGCCGCGGAGCTATCGCGAGTTGCCGTTGCGCTTAGCGGAATTTGGCAGCGTCTATCGCAATGAGAAATCGGGGCAGCTCAACGGCATGACGCGGGTCCGCGGGTTCACGCAAGACGATGCGCACATCTTCTGCACCAACGAACAAGTTGGCGAAGAGTTTCGGCGCTGCATTGAAATGACGCAGTTCGTGCTCAATACGCTGGGTTTGAAGAACTATCGAGTGCGCTTGGGCTTCCGCGATCCTAAGAGCGAGAAGTACGTCGGCAGCCCTGAAGTTTGGGAACGCGCCCAAGCGGAGTTGGTCAATGTTTGTGCCAGCCTCGGCATACAAGCCGAAGCAGAAGAAGGGGAAGCGGCCTTCTATGGACCCAAAGCGGACTTCGTCATCACCGATTGCATCGGTCGTGAGTGGCAACTCGGCACCGTGCAACTCGATTACAACTTGCCGAGCGCCGAGCGGTTCGCGCTGGAGTATATTGGACCGGATAATCGTCCTCATCAGCCGGTGATGATTCATCGCGCGCCGTTGGGTTCGCTGGAACGGTTCATTGGCGTATTAATCGAACATTTCGCCGGCGCGTTTCCGCTTTGGCTGGCGCCGGAGCAGGTGCGCGTGTTGGTGGTGAGCGAAAAGTTCGAAGGCTATGCACGCGAAGTCGAGGCGCAATTGCTTGCGGCCGGCTTGCGCGCGACGGGCGACTATCGCCCCGAGAAGATCGGCGCGAAGATTCGTGACGCGCAGCTGGAGCTAATACCCTATATGTTCGTCATTGGTGGGCGCGAAGCAGAGAGCGGCCAGGTGGCGGTGCGCGATCGGATCGATGGCGATCAAGGCGCGCTACCGGTCGCCGATGCGATCGACAAACTCAAGGCGGAGATCGTCGCGCGGACCGTGCGTAAGACGTATGAGAGTGGCGCAGGACTCGGTGAACGCGGCACCAAGAGCGAATACTGAAATGGTCGACAATCGCAACATCGCCCCGCCCTGGCAGCCGCGTTTCTCCATCGGGGCATTGATGTTGGCGACGTTGGTTTGCTGCGTCGCTGCCGCGGCGGTGTCGTATCTGGTGCGCTCCGGTGGCGGACGGTGGGGGGTGCTCGTTTTTTTGCTTATCACCCTGGCTGGGCCGCTCGTGTTGATGGTCGCGGTGAGCGTCGCACGGGCGATCGTGGAGGCGATGAATCGCCCTCGCAAGCGCAAGCGTTGAAGCAGGTGCAATTGGCACACGGGCGCGGTATGCTAAGGGCTAGTCCGTGTTGGACTTCCCACCTTGGAACCGGCCACTGTTTGATCCTACCTCGAGGAGCCTGCCAAATGTTGCGATTGTCTTGCTGTCTGATGTTGATGCTCTCGTTCGTTGTTTCCGTTTCTGCGGAAGACGCCAAACTCAACACACCGCCGGAAGGCTTTACGGCCCTTTTCAATGGCAAAGATCTGACCGGTTGGAAAGGTTTGCTCAAAGGCCCGAACGATAATCCCATCAAGCGCGCACAACTCTCGTCGGACGAACTCGCTAAAGCGCAGGCGGAAGCCGACAAGAGCATGAACGAACATTGGAGCGTCAAAGACGGCATCATTGTGTTCGATGGCAAGGGGCAAAGCCTGGCGACCGCGAAGGACTACGGCGATTTCGAACTGTACTGCGATTGGAAAATCGAAGCCAAAGGCGATAGTGGCCTGTATCTGCGCGGCACGCCGCAAGTGCAGATTTGGGACCCAGGCTTGGGCGGGATCAACGCCGTCGGATCGGGCGGATTGTTCAACAATCAAAAGAATCCCAGCAAGCCCACCAAGGTTGCCGACAAACCTATCGGCGAATGGAACACGTTCTACATCAAGATGGTGGGCGACAAGGTCACCGTGAAGCTCAATGGCGAAACGGTCGTGGACAATGTCGTGTTGGAGAACTATTGGGATCGTAGCCAGCCGATCTTTCCCACCGGTCAGATCGAACTCCAAAATCACGGCAACTCGCTCTACTTCCGCAACATCTATATCAAAGAGTTGAAGTAAACGCTTCGGAGGGACGGATTTGGAAATCCATCCTACGAATAGATGCTGCATTTCGATCGCGGACTCAAGCTGACCGACTTCGACCTCGGTATCGATATGCGCCGGCGGCAGGCGCGCGGGTTTATCTCCCACGCGCATGCCGATCATGTCGCCAAGCACGAGTTGGCATTCTGCACGCCCGAGACGGCGAAACTTTACTTTCATCGCCACGGTGTGCGACGTGTGTGCGAACTTCCGTTTGGGCACACGCGCGAATTCAGCGGCACGAAGTTGACCACTTACCCGGCCGGTCACGTCCTGGGATCGGCCATGCTGCTGGCGGAAGTAAGGGGCACATCGCTGCTCTATACCGGCGACTTTAAGCTGGGCCCCTCGCTCACCGCTGGCGAATGCCACCCTCCGCACGCCGATGTACTGGTGATGGAAAGCACCTATGGCGATCCGGCCTATCGCTTGCCTGCGCGAGCGGCAAGCAGCGAGAAGTTGATCGACGTTGTGCAGAGTGCGCTTCGCGATGGTGTCACTCCGGTCATCCACGCTTATGTGCTTGGCAAAGCGCAAGAGGTGACGCGCATTCTCACGCGCGCTGGCATTCCGGTGCTGCAACATTCCCTGGCGTTCGACATTAGTCAGATCTATGAACACTGTGGAGTCGAGTTGGGTGCTTATCAACTCTATCCTGGCAAGCCGTTGGAGGGACATGCGGTGATCGTGCCGCCGGCGCATCAACGCGGCTTTCGTCTGGCCGGACTGGGACGTATCCGTACGATTTCCGTCACCGGCTGGGCCCACAATCCACACGGTGGCTATCGCCAGTACGTGGACCACGCGATTCCGCTCTCCGATCATGCCGACTTCGATCAATTGATCGCGTGCGTGGAGCAGGTTTCGCCGCGCGTCGTGCTATGCACGCACGGTGCGCCGACATTCGTGGATCACTTACGCGAGCGCGGCTTTAACGCCCATGTGCTGGCCGAGGATGCGCATGTTTTAGCGAAGACGTGGTAGCCCGCAAGATTGTACGGATCTCGCTCCGCGCGATGCCTACCAACGTCGCATGGCCACGTCTCAGAGTTGGTCGTGAGATTTACCTGTAGCCGGGGGGATCAAGTCTTAGGGAAAATCACGCAGTGCGTGATGAGGACTATGATGCCACGCCTTGGTAATCTATTCCGGCTGTAGCGATTTCTTGTTCGCTACCGATCGCGCCGTTCGGCAAGCGCCGTTTATAACGAACGCACCGCGCGACATGCGCGCGGCGTACCGACTGTGACGACAGTTTGGCTCACCGCAGTTGCGCCGTGAGGACGATTCGAGGGAATGTAACTTGTTGCTTTGCCACTCGCTCACGGATGGACGATGACACGCACACGCGCTGCTTTGCTGTTTCGTCTGGCGGTGGTTGCCGCGGCTCCCCTGCTGGCGACCGCGTCGGGCCATGAGGCTCCCGCGACTTGGGACGCTGACACGTTTCCACATTTGTCGCAGTCGTCCCTGGCACCGGTGATCAATCCGCCCCGACTGTTGGAGATCCCTCGCGACGTAGTACCCGTGGCGCTCGACTTCACGCCACCCTCGCCAGAGGTCGATCAACGTTCCAGCGATGACCAAACGGTGGAGCGCGCGACCGAGCGTCAACCGTTTCCGATCGAAGAGCAGCCGCAAGGGTTGTTTCACGGCGAGGCGCGCGGCCCGGCTTCCGAATTGAGAACGCCGCCGATTCAACGCTTGCCGCTGGTTCATCGCGAGCGGGCCGCTTTGCCCCCTCGCACCAAGCCGTTCCTGGCCCAGCCGATGGTCAACACGCCCGTGCCCAGTGCGGCCACGGTCGCTCGTTTGCCGGCTGTAAGATCCAGCGAGCGCTCGGTGACATCTGGCGAAAACAACAGCGTTAGCTCCAGCGTGGCACCGAGTCAGCAACCTTCGCCCATGCAAGCGGTGACCAATCGCGCGGCGGCGATGGTTCGGCATGGTGGTCTGCTGGCGGATCGCGGGGCTTACTATTCCGCCCGGGCGGAGTTCATTCAAGCGCTCCGTTCGATCACGCAAGCCTTGGATGCGCAAAGCGGTACGCAGGAACATAGTCAAGCGCTCGCGAATGGCCTACATGCACTGAGTGAAGCGGATGATTTCTCGCCTCGTGGGTCGCAGTTGGAAGCGGACATGGATCTGGGAAGCATCATCGCGAGTCATGGCACACCGGTACTCAAAGACGCGAATCTCTCCACGGTCACGCCGCTCGCTGCTTTGCAGCAATACTATGGCTATGCGCAGCAGCAGCTAACATTCGCTTGCGGCCACGATCCCGCCGGTTCGAGCGCGCTGTTTGGCTTGGGCAAACTCACGACGATGATGGCGGCGCGCACGCCGGAAGAGCGTCGCTTGCATGGCCCTAAGGCGGTGGCGTTGCATCAGGCGGCGTTGCAAGTCGACGCCCGCAATCATCTCGCCGCCAGCGAACTCGGCGTTTTGCTGGCGACGTTTGGACAATACGAAGATGCCAAGCGCGTGTTGCAACATGCCGTCGAGTTCGCGCCGCAAGCGGAGAATTGGCACAACCTGGCAGTGGTCCACGAGCGCTTAGGCGAGCCAGACATGGCGAAGCGGGCGAGAATCGAATTGCAACTCGCCAAGACGGCGCAAGCCAGTGGCAAGACGCCCAAACTCGGCGGGCCACAAGTGGAATGGGTCGATGCAGCGACTTTCGCCCAGCAATCGCCCAACTTGCAGACGCCCGTGATCGCCACGCAACCGCCGACACAGCGTACGGCGACGAAGTCCAGTGGTTGGTCGAATCCGTGGTTGAAGTAAGCGACGCATACACGAGGAACGCAACATGACACACGGATGGTGGAAACTTTTCGCAGGCCTTGCCGCTTCACTGGCAATCGCACTTGGCGCGTTGAGTCAGGAAGATTCACGTAGGATGGATCTCCCAATCCGTCCCGCATTGACGGAGTCGAGAGGCACAGTCGCGTTGCATTCGACGAACATTGCCAGCGTCGACGGGACCGATCGGGAGATCCATCTCACTGATGCTACTGACATTGCCTTTTGCCAATACACTTCCGCTGCGGCACCGCGCCCGATCCATGGCGTGGAATGCAACGACCAATGTCAACTCGGTTGTGGGGAAGCGAAGTGGGACGCCTGGAAGCCGATCCCGTGGCAAGTTTTCGCCCAAGGCGAGTATGTTGGC
>JBGSHH010000688.1:0-2105 GCA_041752355.1 Pirellulaceae bacterium
GACAATTCGTGCATAGCAAAACTGACACGCCGGTGCGGTTTTGGGCGGTGAATGGTCCACCGGATGATCTGAAAGGAGACGACCTGCGACGTTGTGCACGGATGCTGGCGAAGTATGGCGTGAATCTTCTGCGCGTGCATACCGCTATGTTCGATAAAGAGGGCGAACCCGATTTGGCAAAGGTGCAGCGCGCGCATGAAATCGTCGCGGCTATGAAAGCCGAAGGCATCTATACGCATTTCTCAATCTACTTCCCACTCTGGTTTTCGCCGCGCGCCGATCTCGAATGGCTCCCTGGCTACAATGGCCAGCAACATCCCTTCGCGGCGCTGATGTTCAATCCCAAGTTTCAGGCGAAGCATCGCGAGTGGCTGAAAGCGCTGCTCACCACGCCGGGTGAAAAGTCGAAGCAGACGTTACTGACCGATCCGGCGGTGTTTGGTATCGAGATCCAGAATGAGGACTCTTTCTTCTTCTGGACGTTTGCGGACAAGAACATTCCCGATGTGCAACTGCGCATTCTGGAACAACAGTTCCACGCGTGGCTGCTAAAGAAATATGGCTCGCTCGACAAAGCCTTCGCCGCTTGGAAGGGGCAAAAGGTCGAGCGCGATGCGCTCGACGAGGGTCGCGTCGGCTTTCGCGGGCTATGGAACATCGCCAATGAACGCACCGCACGCGATCATGACACGGCGGCGTTCTTGCTCGACGCGCAAACGAGGTTCTACGCTCAGACGCGCGACTACTTGCGCGAACTCGGATTTCACGGACTGATTCACGCCAGCAACTGGCACACCGCGAGTCCCGAGCGGTTTGGCCCGCTCGAGAAAATGAGCTATCTCGCAGGCGATTTTATCGATCGTCACGGCTACTTCGAATGCAACCACAAAGGTGACAACGCCGCCTGGTCGATTCGCGCGGATCACACTTATCGCGATCGCAGCGCGTTGCGCTTCGATGCCAATGAAGCTGGCCAGCCGAAGCAGTTTGTGCATCCGGTGATGGACCCGCAGTACAACGACAAGCCATCGATGATTTCCGAAACGACCTTCACGCGTCCCAACCGTTATCGCTCGGAAGCGCCGCTGTACTTCGCGGCCTACGGGGCGTTGCAAGAAAGCGATTGCATTGTGCATTTCGCTCTCGATGGCGCGCGATGGCAAGTCAAGCCGCGCTTCTGGATGCAACAATGGACGCTCGCGACGCCGGCCATGCTGGGGCAGTTCCCTGCCGCCGCGCTCCTCTATCGTCAAGGTCTCGTTGCGCCGGGCGACGTGCTTGCCGAAGTCAATCTAAACACCACCGACCTGACCAACTTGCAAGGGACCCCTTTGCCGCAAGATGCTTCGTTCGACGAACTGCGCCTAAAGGATGTGCCGCAAGGTTTGGAAGTGAAACCAGGGCAACGGCTCGATCCGCTGCTGCATTACGCCGGTCGCGCGCAAGTCAACTTCACCTCCGCGCCGGGTAGCGTGCAAGTCAGTGATCTCAAGCCGTACGTCAATCGTCAGGCGCAAACGGTCACCAGCACGACCAAGCAACTCAAGCTTGACTACGGCCACGGGCTACTTACCATCAACACGCCCCGCGCGCAAGGAGCCAGCGGCGCGCTGGCAAGCGCTGGCAAAATCGAGCTAGGCGATTTGAGCATCACCAGCGACATGGATCTGGCGCACGTGATCGCGGTCGCGCTGGACGAGCAGCCGCTCGCCACGTCAAAGCGTATCTTGCTGCAAGTCGCTTCCGAGGAACAAACTACCGGTTTCGCCACCACGCCCATCGCCGCCGACGGCAAACGCATCACCAACATCGGCCGCGATCCGTGGCAAGTGAAGCGCATCAGTGGCACGGTCACCTTCGGGCGCGACGATGCCGCGCAATTAAAGGTGACCGCGCTCGACTTCAACGGCTATCCCGCGGACGAAGTCGGCAACGCCACCAAGATCACGCTGCGGCCGACCGTGCTGTATTATCTCATCAGCCGCTGATTGGCCCCCGACTCAAACAGGAACGCGATCGATGCCTGCCCGCCATTTTGTCCGCTTGTTTGGTTTTGTGAAGTCGACCATTGTCGGCGGGATATTTGTACTCGTGCCGTTGGTGCT
>JBGSHH010000689.1:0-3456 GCA_041752355.1 Pirellulaceae bacterium
AGCGTTCCTTTCGCATCGCGCAACTGCAACCCCAGCGTAGTCGTAAACTCGCCGATCAAAGATAGACCCGTCTGCGCTAAAGGCTGCGTTGCGATGAGTTGTTCGGCCTGATCGCGCGGCAAGGCCAGAATCAATTCAAAATCTTCGCCATCGGTTAAGGCGCGTTCCAGACTATTACTGGCCGTGTTTCGCAGCGGAATCGCGGCCTCGTCCAGAATCGCACCGACGCCGCTTTCCGTGCAAATATGCGAGAGATCGAGCGATAATCCGTCACTAACGTCCGTGCCAGCATGTAACTTGAAATGCTCATTGAGCCAAAGCGATTCGCGCACGCGAGGGCGAAAATCGAAATGATGCCCCGCGAGGCTGCCGCCAAACTCGCCTGTCACGACAATCGCATCGCCCGGCCTGGCACCACTGCGGAGGAGCGCTCCATGCGGAGTTGTTTCCCCGATGGCGGTGACGTTGATCACCAGCGGTCCAGCCCAACTATTCGTGTCGCCACCGGCGATCGTGCATCCAAACTCATCGGCCAGCGGTAGCATCCCTTCGTAAAGTTCCTGGGCGAGCGCCGCGCCGCCTGCGCTGGGTAAACACAGCGAAACAAACGCGGCAATCGGCCTGGCGGCCATGGCGGCCAAGTCACTCAAGTTCACGGCCAAGGATTTGCGTCCGACGCGACGGGGAGCGACTTCACTTAGAATGAAATCGGTGCCTTCCATCAGCAGGTCCGTGGTGACGACGATGTTCGCACCGCCACGCAGGACAGCGGCATCATCGCCCAAACCAACCAGGATGTTATCGCGCTGCGGCAGCCGCTGTCGCAACCAGCCAATAAGTTCGGATTCCATGCTGGTATCTTAGCAGATTCAATTACTCGCCAGCCTTGGCCACACGCATGTGACCAAACAGCGTTTCCGATCCGCGAACGATGTAAAACTTGATCGGTTGCAGATCGACGAAGTCCTCGCGGTTGAGGACGTAGTTGAGATTGTCAACCGAGACCGTTTCCCAAATGTGCATGCCGACCAGCACATCGCCGGGGCGAATGCCTTGCTTGGCGGCGGGGCTATCATCGCGAACCGTCAGCACCTTTAATCCGCCACGATAACGCGAGTTGAGTTGGCGGAACTCGGCGGAGTTCATCGGCGTGAGCTTCATTCCAAGCGTGTCCCAGTTGGGGTCCTTTTCGCTGGAAACTTTCACGACGCCGCTACGACCGATACCATCCAGCACCAGGCTGATCTTAACGGTCTCGTTGTGGCGGCTGACTGTAATCGCGACTTCCTCGCCTGCTTGATGTCCTAGCAGCGCCCGCTCGAAGTCGAGAGCGCGTTTAACTTTTACATCACCAGCTTCGAGGACCACGTCGCCAGGTTGGAAGCCGCCTTTTTCACCGGGGCTATCTTTGCGAACGGTGCTGATCACAAAGTGGGCCTGATTGTCGTCTTCAAACGTGGTCTTGCCGATCACGCCATGCGACAGCCGATCGACCCGTTCGGTCGTCAGCAATCGCGAGGCAACATCCATCGCTTCATCGATGGGAATGGCAAAGCCAATGCCCTGGGCTCCGACACGCACCGCCACATTGATGCCGATCATGTCGCCATCGATGTTGAGCAGTGGGCCGCCGCTGTTACCGGGATTGATCGGCGCGTCGGTTTGAATCAGGTCGTTGTATTTCTGATCGTCGCTCACTTGCACCGTGCGATGCAAGGCGCTGACGATGCCGCGCGTCACGGTGTGCGTATAGCCAAACGCGTCGCCGACCGCAATCACCGGCTCGCCTGGCATCAAATCGCGCGAAGTGCCCGTGCGAATTACAGGCAGCGTCTTGTCGGTTGTGATCTTGATGATCGCCAGATCGGTTTTGGGATCGTGGGCGACAATGTGGGCAACCAGTTCGGTATCGTCGTGCAGCGTGACTTGGATACGTCCCACCCCTTCGACGACGTGATAGTTGGTGATGATGTAACCGCGTTCATCAATGATGACGCCAGTCCCCATCCCATTCACTTGTCGAGCAGTGTCCGTACTGGCAGCGGTATCACGTACCGTCTTGCGGCCGTGAATATTCACCACCGAAGGTCGTGCCTCTTCGGCCGCTTTCACAATTGCGGTGCGACGGAGCGACGACGCTTCCAGTTCTTCGCCACATGCTGGCCACATGCCTGCGGCCAGGGTTAAACCCAGACCTAGGAGCATGGTGCGCAGCCGAATTAAGCCAAGCAAATGGAGCATGTTATGTTGGGTCGGTGTGCGAGGACCACATCGGGTTGCGGGGGCACCCTAGGTGGCGGATGTTTCAATGCAGGCAGGCCGGGGACGCACAGTCCGAAAAGTTCATCGGTCCCAAATGAGCGGGGCAATGAAAAGTGACTTGCGAATCGCTACAGTCGCCCTAGCTTTCCAAACGCGTGGGGTAGCTAGCACTGACATGTCCTGACCATCCCGAAGCGCCAGCTAGGATGGGGGAGATTGGGTAAATTGGTAGGAGCCGCGAGGATTGCCAGATATCGCGGCCAACAGTCCCGTCGGACGGAAATCCACATCCGTCCCACCAGCCCGAAGCGTGAGCGAGGACGGGGGTTATGCCAGCGCTCCCCAAGCGCCGCGGAGATCGTTTGAGGCTGCACGCCGATCGATCCCTAGCGCTCCCTCAAGCGCGATATCAACCGATCACCAGGGCACTGGTATGGGCGCTATTCAACCTCCGGGCTCACCGGCGCCTCGGTCTGGGAGGGAAAAAACTAGCGCAACGGATTAGGCTCTGCTGAGAGATGCGTCGCTGGAGCGATCGGGCCGCGGAGGGGATCGGTAGGCGGCGGCAAGAGTTGCGGTGCTCGGTTGGCCGGCGCATTGCGCAGCGGATTGTTGTCTGGCGGGCTAGTTGCCGGCGGCGCAAAGGCTGGCGTTGGTTGCTTGCTCGGCATGGGCTCGGCGGCAGGCGTAGGAATATTCTCCGGCAACAGCGGATGTTTGCCAGTCTCCTGGAGAATTTGCATTTGCTCCGGCGTCAGGCCAATTACTTCTGGCGGCTGATACGCGGCGCGCTGCGCAAAGACAGGCTGCGTGGGAAGCGGATGAAAGCGCGAGTGCGGCGGCTTGGTTGGGAGCGGCGGAGCAGGTTCGAGAAACTCGTTGATGCTGTCATTCATTTGATGCCGCGCCGCACGCCAATGATGGCGCTGCATCCACGCCGGCCAACAGATCGAAGGCTTTTGCAATTCAACCCCCGGTGGTAGGCCATGTCCCATGTCCGCTGCGCGCTCTGCGCAATCACCCGTCGGACAATCGCCTGGGATGTCTACCTGTTTGAAACGCTGCGACACCAGCAGATTGCCACAGCATCCCGTCGCTAGCAATAGCCACGCTATGGCCAGTAGCTGGGCGAGGTTCATGATGGGTAAATGTGGCAGCACAGGCATGATTGGCAAATCGTATAACTGAATGCGT
>JBGSHH010000690.1:0-14727 GCA_041752355.1 Pirellulaceae bacterium
CGCAAAGTTCCTGGCATGGATCGCGCGTTGGGTGAGATTATCGATCGTTGTTTAGTCGCCGATCCCGAGGCGCGCTATCCCAATGTGCAAGCGGTTCTCGATGCGCTCAACAAGCGCCGAGAGGATCGCGAGCGCCTGCCGTTGATGGTGCTGGGTATTGTGGCGCCGCTACTGCTGTTGGCGATTGTCGCCTTGTTTGGTTGGCGTGGTTATCATCGCGCGATTGTCGATTCCGACGCCGCCATCATTTCCCGCGCGCAAGAGAGCAATCAGTTCGCCGCGCAGTACGTGGCGACGAATGTCTCCGGCGAATTGGAGCGTCTGTTTCGGACCGTCGAGCGCGTCGCCAACGATCCGAAGTTTCAGGAATTGATGGAGGCGACATTGACCGACGAGGAGTTGGCCAAACTTGTCTCGCGTCTTAGCGACCCCGCGGCCATGAACGCCATGGATGACGAACGCGCGGAGTTCGCGGCGCATCCCGCGCGCGAAAGCTTGCAAATCCGCATCGAGCAGCTCATGGCCGATGAGCAAGCTTCGCGGGCTGCCAGTTGGTTCGCCACCAGTGCCGATGGCTTGCAGATCGCGTCGGTATTTGAAGGGGATATCGCGCAAAGTTCGCTCGGTCAAAACTTCGCCTGGCGGACTTACTTTCATGGGGGCGAGGACGATTTGCCGCGCGATCTTCGCCCGCCGGAAGTGCCGCACATTACGCAAACTACGTTGTCCGCGCTCTATCAAAGTTCCGCCACGAACGCCTGGAAAGTCGCCGTTTCCACACCCATCCTACGCGACGGCAAATTCCTCGGCATCGTCGGTATGTCGATCGAAATGGGCAATATCATCGACTTCCAAGGCAATCGCAATCATCCGCAATTCGCGGTGCTGGTCGATGATCGGGCAGGCAAGTATCAAGGAGCCATTCTGCAGCATCCGCTGCTCGTGGAATTGCGTAAAAGTCAAGAACGCTTGCCTGATCGGTTCAGCGAATACCGCGTGAATCTAACGCCGGAGTTTAACGATCCTCGCTTTCGTTATCGCGATCCCCTGGGCGAAGATGAAGCGGGAACGGCCTACGTCAATCCGTGGATAGTGGCGCAGGCTCCCGTCATGCGGCCCGGTCCTCGTGGCCAGCAACAAGGGGCGTCGCGCGCTAAGACCGGCCTGATCGTGCTCGTGCAGGAAGACTTCGCCGCCGCCGCCGACCCTTCCCATCGCCTGGCGCAACGACTTGCGAGCGAAGCTTTGTGGGCGCTGGGTATGGTGGCGGTCGTGATCTTCGCGCTCTGGTTCTTTGTGGTGCGAACCTTAAGCGAAGTTCGCGGCACGCTCAAGCGCGAGCGCGCGACACGCATCGACAGCACTCCCCGGGGGGCGCTGGAAACTATCGCCGTCGGCACCGAGCAAAAGAAGTAGCCTCGCCGCGAAGTTCGAGCGCGCTTCGAGAAACACCACCCTCAAGAAACACCACGGCCCGCGCTGGAAACATTCCTGCGCGGGCCGTAGATGTTATAGGTACCAAAAAATCTGACAATCAATCAAAGCATATAAGAACTTACCCCTGGCTGCTCTGTTCCGTTCTCCAGGTGCGAACTCATGCCTGTTGGTTTGCGGGCGATGCAAGTCACTGGCCGGCGCTTGCCGTCGCGCGCGGTTCGTTACTCTCCGTGAAACGAACTAGGCATGTGATCGGTTGAAATCGACTTCTCGACGATGCGACCCAACTCGTTCAGACTGCGGCGCTGACCGACCGAATGCCACGGCCCGACGTGCTTGAGTTCCGGCATGATTTCGCAAAGCTGTTCGACGAGCATTTGCGCCATGCGGCGTATTGATGTCGAATTCGACCTTTCCAAAATGGCGGCGGCCGTCTTCATCAAACGAATCATTCGCGCCCGTTCCATAATCGGACGGGACAGTTGGGTATCGGGCTCTTCCAAGAGTTCGCTCACCGGCACATCGAGCGCTTTCTGCCAGCGGTGCAGATCGCTGATGTGTAGGTCGCAGGTCTCTTGTTCTTGAGCCCGCAGTCGGCGTACATCGACGCCCATTTGTCGCGCCGCACTACGCAGCGAAACACCTTGCAAGCGACGAACCGTGCGAATGCGATGCATCCGCTTGCCCGTCGCAGGAGTTGGAGTGGGCGCGGTCACCACGGTGGTGAAACTCGGCACACTCAACGCCACAGTTGCCATGGATAGGATCCTCCTCAGTTCCGTATGTGAAAATACACACACAGCGCGTTCCCTATGAACGCCACAATGGAATGAATAAAAAATGAAGTATCCACCGCCACAGTTTGGCGCGAACTTGAAGAAGGTGCGTCTAGACCGGGGAAATCGGCACCAGCGCATCGCCCAAGCTCGCAATTACTCCCGATGCCGCAGGCGGCTCGAACAGCGCAGGAGTAAACCCTCGAAAAACGATCCGAATGAAATAAAGAATTTGCACCACTTGCTGCGTCGGCAAGCGCCCAAGAATCCAGTTAAGGCCCGGCGCAATCGTTCCGTTGATCGCGCTAAGCCAAACAGCAGCAAGTTCCACCGCCGTGGAACAAGTTCCCTCTGCTGTCTTACGACGTGACTATGCCCGCTGATGGCGCGTCACGTCACCTGGAAGATCAGTAATTGATCTCGCGAGGTGAGCTAAGCGACTCTCATAGTAGAAAAGTCCAGCTACGCCGACAAGATGCTGAAACGGGATTTTGTCAAGAAAATCGACGACAATAGTTGGGGAAACAATATTTTCCCCAACTATTAGCGATCTATCCCGGCCCAAACGGCTATTCGCCCAAGGCGAAATCCTTCAATTGCGACACCACGCCGGCTGACGATCGCCGTGGCAGCACGCGGGCGATCTTCTCCGCCCCATGCACGCGGGCCAGACGCAGACCGTTGCTCCCGTGCTTATCTTCCGCCAGCTCCTGCACCGCGCGGCGGCGAATGAGTTGCGTCCCCGTCGCCAAGGGGCGTTCCGCAGCGAGTTGCTGCACCGCGCGACCCCAGTTCATTAACTTGGTAATCAACGAGGACTCGACAGGTAGCAGCTGCGACTGCGTTCGCGCCACCACCAAATCTTCATCGTGTCGCATCCCCCAGAGGCGCGCGATATCGCGCGGGCTGAGCGGTTCGCGTTCATCTTGCACCAAGATGAATTCCCCGCTGGTGTGGTTCATGCCGGTCTGCACCGCCACGCTCATGCCGCGACGCTGGCCATGGCGCTCGAGTCGCAGTTGCGGAAACTGCTGCGCCAGTTCCAGCGCGACTTCGGCGGTGTGATCGGTGGAACCATCGTCGACCACCAACAGTTCGAAACGTTCGGCCAGGTCCGGCAGCATCTCCAATAACCGGCAAACCGTGTCGGCCAGTGTTGTTTCCGCGTTATGAACCGGCAGCACAATGCTCAGAGAGGGGACCAAGTTCATGCCCTTTCACGCCCGGAATAGTGGATTCTGGAGAGGTCGCCACAAACCATGACCTCTCGCAATACGAACCTAGTCATCGACGCGCCTACGCGATTCCCTGCATCCACCCCGCAAAGGTTGCCTTTGTGGCATCTATGCGGATCATTCAGGACTGGTTGTAGGGAAGGTGCGGGGCTGGGGCGGCGGGGGTTCGCGGGGGTTCGGGGTTCGGGAAGAGATGCAATGGGAATCTTGCTATACCTCTCCCCATGGGAGAGGTCGCCGTGTCAGCGGCGGGTGAGGGTCTGACAGTGTTGCGAGTCAATCGCACGTTAAACCGTCATCCGACTGTTCCAACTTCTCTTCCCGAACCCCGAACCCCGAACCCTCTCCACCTCCCTGCCGCTTTCCGCTGGCCGTTGTCCGCTCTACACTATCTCTATGACTTCCATTCCCGACTTCACGCAAAACAACGGCCTGCTCCCCGCCATCGCGCAAGACGCCACCACCGGTGAGGTCTTGATGTTGGCCTACATGAACGAGGAAGCGTATACCCAAACGCTGCGCACCGGACGCGCCGTCTATTACAGCCGCAGTCGCCAGAAGCTCTGGTACAAAGGAGAGGACAGCGGGCACGTGCAAACGGTCCAAGCGATCTATGTCGACTGCGACGCCGACACCATCCTGCTCAAAGTCGACCAAGTCGGCGCCGCCTGTCACGAAGGCTATCACAACTGCTTTTTCCGCCAGATCACGCCAGAGGGCACGACCATCATCGCCCCCCGCCTCGTCGATCCCCAGGATGTCTATAAGAAGTCCTAAGCGGGCGGTGGCAATTAGATTGCGATCGGTGCGCGGGAGAATGCGTCACCTGCCGTTTTCTCATGCGAGAAACTCACGGCCACGAGTGGCCCGCAGAGTTAATCTGCAGGCCACATCGTGGGACGTTTTGTAGAACATCAGGCCGCAGGCGGCTCATTATTCATCGGCGGCGGCGGCGGTGGCGAGTTCGAAGGTCCGTAGTTCGAAGGCCCATAGTTCGGCTTTTGGATGGGCGATTGATCGTTGTACTTTTGCACAGGCGCTTGGTAATCGTGCTTTTGCACAGGCGTTTGGTAATCGTGCTTCTGCACAGGGGATTGCCAAGCGTTTCCACCGTACATGGCATTACCACCGTACGTGGAACTGCCGCCACATCCACAGTGGCTATTACGGCGGCGATTCCGCCAGCCAGCTTCCGCGATATCTACCAAAAATACAAACATGGTCAGCAGGGCGAATGTCGCAATCGCAAATCGTTTCATTAAATCGCTCCTTCAAATTCAAGTGCATTCGCTGATGAAGTATCAGTCGATCGAACGACCCGCTCTTGCATGTTTCATGCCATTTCGCCGAGGCACTTGTCACTTTTTGGTCAAGTGGGACGGTAGATATAGCGCGACTTTTCGGATGAGGCTAGCTGCGAGGTTTCGCGTTTACTCGGGGAGTTTGTCGCTATTTTTTATTCAAAAGGATGCGACTACCACTCCGCCGCGCCGCCTTGGTTTTTCGAGAATTCGCCCGAAAATGGCGACGCCTGATGCGAGAGATTTGCAGACATCTGTCTGGAGATGACGCGTCCGCCCTGTCTAACAACCGACCAGACTGCTCGCTTCTCGAACAGTCGCCGCGCTAGCCAGGCCATTCTCTTTCGGCAACTCGGAGCGAGCATACCTAATTCTGGCTGAATGTGCATTCGAGCTATGCAATGAGATGGGGGCGAGGATGCTTGGCTGATTCGAAAGCGGCAGCGACTACTTGATAGCACGGATCCGCATACGTAGCCGCCGCTTCCAACGCGTCTGACAAAACGACGCAGTGGACATCCTTTCTGTCATGGTTTCGCTACGTCGTCGCTAGCGAAACAATGCGCGCGACTCGCTGCGACCGGCTGGTTTTTAGTGCTTGGTTAGGAACACGACTTGCATTTCCAAACGATGGACGTCTTACCCGCATACCTTACCACCAACGCAGAAAGCGCTGTCATGTATCACCATATCAAAAAGCTCATGTTTACGGTCAACGTCGACGAACCCGATCCTCGTTTTGGCGCGATGTTGCTCGAGCAGTTTGGGGGTGCGAATGGTGAGTTGGCCGCCGCGATGCAATATTCCATTCAGGGACTGAATTGCGAAGATCCGGCTCGGCGCGACATGCTGATGGATATCGGCACCGAGGAGCTCAGTCATTTGGAAGTGATTGGTGTGCTCGCTCGCGCTCATCTGAAACCATTGCGCGAAAAGGGCGAAGCCGCGGAGAGCGATCCTTTAATTGCGATTGTGGGTGGTGGCGGGATCTCGCTGAACAATTCGCAGGGCAATCCCTGGACCGCTGACTATCTCAAGATCTCCGGGCAACTCGAAGTCGATCTGCGGTCCAACATGGCGGCCGAAGCGCGAGCCAAGATAACTTACGAACGCTTGCTGAGTTATACGGACGACGCGGGGACGAAGGATGCCTTGAAGTTTCTTATGTCGCGTGAAATAGCGCACTTGAAATCCTTCGGAATTGCCCTGGAGAGCATGGACAAGAAGCCCTTGGAAATCGGCCAACTGCCCCCTGATCCTATTTGGGCGAACCGATATTTTTGCGATTCCACAGGTTCTGGCGAATTGGGTGAAGAATACACTGGACCGTGGAATGATCCTGATGAGTTCGAGGTGATGATGAACCCGGAAATCCAAAACGGTAAAGGGGCGTAAAGCGGGCGTCCCAAGGAGTTGGGCTCATCACCAGGGTGCAGTTGGAGATGTAAGCCAAGGGCGGTACTTCTCATCCATGCGAAGACGAAGGCAGACAGAAAAATGAAGACGGGGAAAAACAAACACGGCCTCGTTGCTCGATTTTTGGTCCCCCATTTTTCTGTCTGCTCCTTTACCGCCCCATTCTGTTCGCCCTGGCCCAATAACCGGTCCGTGTTCCGTTCATGCCTAGTCCGGCTCGGCTCGCCGGACCGAATTGGCGTGGCAGATCGGCGAAAGGCTTCGCCACCCACGTGGTTTTAACGCCGGCCAATGCAAACGCTGCCGGAGGCTTCCCCACGCAACTGGACACGCTTACTATTAGCTCGGACTGCCCTTCATGGAACGGTACAGGACGCACCGTCGCGCCAGGATGCGCAACCGGCATGCGAGCACTTTTCCCACTCTAGCGAGCGTTCGTTACGACAGCCCCGCCCACATCGGGCCCTGCCGCTTGTAACGATTTTTCCCTCGCTTTTTCTCGCCGGGATTTTTTGACCACGGGCAAAACGTGGCCTATATTCCATGTGGCGGAGCGGCTGCTAGCTGCTCCCTCCGCCTCCTACCCTGCTTCTGATGGAACGACTTCTATGCGTCGATGGATGTTCACGCGACAATTCGGCTTCGCCTGTGCCTTAAGCGGTCTGTCGCTCTTGGGTCTGTTCAGCGCTGCGCCACTGGCTCGTGCGCAAGGACTCACGCTACAGGCCCCCGGTGCTGCGAACACACTCGAAGCTCCGCAAGCCGCCTTGCCGGCTACGACGGAAGCGTCTTCGGCCATTGAGCGCTTGCTGCGCGAAGGAGAAGCCTTCGAGCGAGCCCGGCGTTGGGGTGAAGCACTCGGGCATTACGAATCGGCGATCAAGCAGTATCCCGCTCAGAACGATCTGCAGGAGCGGTTGCACCAATCGCGGATGCACTTCGATCTTTGTCGCCGCTACTCGGACGTGAGTTACATCCGTTCGGTCGGCAACATGCGGACGGCGGAAGCGCTCGATCTGTATGGCGAAGTGCTGCTGAAGATTCAAACGCATTATGTGGAAGCGCCGAATTGGTCCGGCCTGTTGCGTCGTGGCGTCGATAACCTCACGGTGGCGTTGGAGGAGCCGGACTTCGCCGGGCGGCACTTGAAGAATGTGTCGGTCGAACAAGTCGCCAAGTTCCGCGCAGGCTTACCGCACATGATTCGCGAAGTGCGCACGCGGGCCGAAGCGCAACAAGCCGCCGCCGACATCGCGTATCGCGCCGCGCAAGAATTGGGCGTGAGCGAGCCTGCGGTCATTCTCGAATTCACCTGCGGGGCAACCAGTTGCCTCGATCCCTATTCCAGCTTCCTCACTGCCGCGCAGCTCGAGGATGTCTTCTCGCAAATCGAAGGCAACTTTGTCGGTCTGGGCATCGAGCTGAAAACGGTGGAAAACGCCTTGGAAATCGTGGGTGTGATCGAAGGTAGCCCCGCCGAACGTGGCGGCATGTTGCTGCACGAGAAGATCACCGCCGTCGATGGACATACCACACGCGACAATTCGCCCGACACGATCGCCGACATGCTCAAAGGCCCCGAGGGGAGCTATGTGACGGTGACCGTGGTCGATGGCCGCAACGTTGCGCGACGATTGAAACTGATGCGGCAGCGCGTCGATGTGCCGAGCGTGGATCGCGTGAAGATTGTCGATCGCGAGACCGGCGTTGGTTACTTCCGCATCACCAGCTTTCAGAAGACGACCAGTCGCGATGTTGATGCCGCGCTGTGGAAACTGCATCGCGAAGGGATGAAGTTTTTGATCATCGATGTTCGCGGCAATCCGGGCGGGCTGCTGACTGGGTCTGTCGAGATCGCCGATAAATTCGTCAACCAAGGGACGATTGTCTCGACACGCGGTCGGAGCGCTCAAGAAGACTTCGACTACAAAGCCCACACGGTTGGCACCTGGCGTGTGCCGCTGGTGGTGTTGATTGATGGCGACTCGGCGAGTGCCAGCGAGATCTTTGCCGGAGCGATTCACGATCATCGCCGGGGGACCATTGTTGGCAGCCAGTCCTATGGCAAGGGATCCGTACAGGGCATCTTCCCGCTAACGGTGGGCAAGACCGGTGTGCGTTTGACCACCGCCAAGTTCTATTCGCCGAGCGGTCAGGCGATTAGCGACCGGGGTGTCACCCCCGATTTGGAAGTTCGCACCGTCGCCAAGCCGCTGGTCGATGACGCTGGCGAGCCGATTGTCGCGGCGAAAGAGGTCGATAGTGTCCTGCAAGCTGGCCTGCAAGTTGCTCGCAACCAGCTTACAAAGCGGTAAGCTTCGGCCGTCGCAGATACCTTATCTTGCCTGCTTCCCGCAAGGTGGTGCCGAAGGCAATTCGGGCCACCTGGGTCGTTCTTTCCCGGCCAATCTAGCTATTGGATTAGCAGCAGCGACGGGGTACCATGAAACGATCCTACCGTTCTGGGATCGCTTCGCCGCGACGGTTCTGGTGTCGCAGGCGCGCGGATGTACACTCGCTCGCCTGACCGCTGACGCTTGCCCCTTCCTTTAGGCCACGACGTTCTCATGTTCGATATGTTTGCCAAGATGGTCACGCGCTGGTGGTGGGCGGTGATTCTGTTTTGGGTTGCGATTACGGCGGGCGTGAAACTCGTCGCCCCGAACTGGGATGACATCACCAACGATGGTGACCTTGCCTATCTGCCGGAGACGCTGCCGAGTTATGTCGGCGAGAAGCTGCTCGAGAAGGCGTTTCCGCAAGATCGCGCGAAGAGCCAGATGGCGGTAGTAATCGCCCGTAACGACGATCCGCTGGAAACGAACGATCTGGATGTCGCCAACGACGTGGCGCGGCGTTTCAAGAATTTCCAAGGCATCACGGCGTTCGAGCGTGCGAAGCGGAGCCGAGAAGAAGCGCAACGATTGCGCGCGGAAGGGAGTTCCGTCGCGGCCGATCGTGCGGAAGCCCGTGCCGCTGCGGCGCTAGAAGAGGCGGAGTTTGCGTTTGACGACGCCATCTCTCTCGATGCCTTGCTCTTTAAGCATTTCAATAGTCGCTTGGAAGAAGCGGGCGCGGCGGGCCAAAAGAATGTTGCCAAACCGGAACGATTGGCGAGCGCGTTTTGGAATCGCGCGCGACTCAATGCCTATTTGGATCGCCCTGAAGACGCGGCCCACGATCGTGCGCAAGCCATCGCCTACGACGCCAGCTTGCAGGATCACGCCGACGAACCGATCCCCGCCGTCGCCAATTCGCTGCCGATTTTAGATGTGCTGACCTGGAACGATGATGTACTGGGTTCCAAGCTGGGTGCCAAGCACAAGCATGCTCGACTGGTGGTGTTGCAACTCGAAAACGAGTTCATGGCCACCGACAACATTCGCGTGTTAGAAGAAGTCGAGAGTGAACTCAAGCCAGTGCGCAAGTTTGCGGCGGCGCTCGGTGCGACCCAATCCGACGATCCCGCCCAGGGTTTGCAACTGGGCATATCGGGTTCGGCAGCGGTCGGGGGTGATATGCTCCGCAGCGCGCAGGAGAGCATTAAGCACACGGAACTTTTCACAGTGATCATCGTGGTGTTGATTCTGGCGGCCGTTTATCGTTCGCCGCTGTTGGTGTTTGTGCCGCTGGTGACAATTTTTGTTTCGCTGCAACTCTCGATGGGTGTGATCGCATTGCTGACGCAGCTAGGCGGCGTGCCCGGCTTTAGCTGGTGGGACTTGAAGGTCTTCACCACCACGAAGATCTTCATTGTGGTGATTCTGTTTGGGGCAGGTACCGACTTCTGCCTGTTTTTGATTTCGCGCTTTAAGGAAGAGTTGGAGCATGGTCACCCCCTGGCGGCAGCGAATCAGAAGTCGTTGGCAGCAGTGGCGGATGCTTTGATCGCTAGCGCGATGACGACGATCCTGGGCCTGGCGATGATGTTCTTCGCCGATTTTGGCAAATACACTTACAGCGGTCCGGTGATTGGGCTTTGTTTATTTGTGACGTTGCTGGCATGTCTCACGCTGGCGCCGGCCCTGTTGCGCGCGTGTGGCTCGTGGCTCTTCTGGCCGATGAAAATCAGCAAACGGCATGTCGATCATCCCGACAGTTTCTTCGATCGTTTCTGGCAGCGCACCGCGCGTTGGATTGTTTCGTATCCCGTGCCGATTCTCGTCGGCAGCGTGCTGATTCTGTTTCCCGCCGCGTGGCATGGCTGGCAAAGTGGCGACCACGTCACGTATGACTTCTTGAGTGGCTTGGATGATCACAGCCCCAGCAAAATCGGCACGAATCTGCTGACGAAGCATTTTCCGATCGGTGAAAGTAGTCCGATTGTGGTTGTCGCCAATCGGGCCGGCTCCGATTGGGTCAACACCGAGAAACGCGACGAGCTCAAAGCGCTGGCGAAAGAACTGAAGATCGACGGGGTGACTGCCGTCCGCAATGTGACCAATCCGTTGGGCGAAGAACGCAAACGCACCGGCATTTTCGGTATCGCTAAACGCTCCGCCACCGCCGCCAACCGGCGCGGCACCGACACCTACGTCTCGCAAGCTCCCGGTATGGCGGGCGATGTCACTAAATTCGAATTGATCCTGGCGACGGATCCGTTTGATGTTCAATCGCTACAGGTCTTGGCCGCGGTCGATGCCAAGCTGGCGAAGATTCAAAGCCAGCCCCAGTCTTATTGGAAGGACGCCACGTTCGCCTATGCAGGTGCCACGGCTGGCGTGCGTGATTTGCGCGACGTCACGCGCAACGACAATCGCCGCATTCAGTTTCTGGTGGTGATCGCGGTGTTCTTGGTGCTCGTCGCCGTCTTGCGGAAACCCTTGGTGTGCGCCTACATGATCATCTCGGTGCTGTTCAGCTATTACGTCACGATCGGATCGACGGAAGCCTTCTTTACGTGGATCTATGGCGCATCGTATCCAGGCATGGATTGGAAGGTGCCGCTGTTCTTGTTCGTGATTCTCGTGGCCGTAGGCGAAGACTACAATGTCTACCTGGCGACCCGCGTCTACGAAGAACAAAAGCGCCACGGTCTCTTCAGCGGTCTGCGCAAAGCCATCGTGAAAACCGGCGGCATCATCACCAGTTGCGGCGTGATCATGGCCGGCACGTTTGTTTCGATGACGTCGGGAACTTGGGGAGCGGTGCTTCCCACGGAGGTTGCGGAGTGGCTGTTTCCAGGCGGCATTGGCGCGTTGCGAGGGATTGTCGAACTCGGCTTCGCGCTGACACTCGGCGTGCTGCTCGATACCTTCATTGTCCGGCCGATTCTCGTTCCTGCCTTCATGGCGTTGTTAGCCCAAATACAGGCCCGTCGCCCTCGCGTCGATCGGCCCCGCCAAAAGCTCGTGCGCGGGCCCCACAAGCCCAGGGTGGCGGCGGTAGAGGAAACGATCGAGCGCTAGTTTGCCCTGGCGGCTTGCGTTGTCCCGCAATTTTCTTGGGGACACATTCTGGACATTGGTCGCCTCGCGCGCCTAAACTGCGAATCGCGAATGTCCCCCATGAGACCAGCTGGCTCTAAGTGGACAAATCGTGTTCATGCCTCCGAGCATGGGGAGGGTTGCTTAATTTCTAGGCAAGGCATCTCGCAGACGGCTCCCCCGAATGTTTTTTTGTGATCGGTAAATCCCAGCGTCGCTAGCAGTTACGAGTCGAGACCCCCGAACGAAAGGTGTGATGGTACAGAATTTGCTCTTTGTGAGGATTCCGCGCTCGGCGGATCGTCATCCTTTTGTACCAGGCAAACATCAGTCGGAGGTCACCACCCTAACAGTTGGCTTACAAGCCCTATTCCACAGGCGGTAATAAGGTGAATTCAACGTTTTTAGCAAATGATCTTGGAGGTTCCATGAGCGGCAGTACGGCGCGGATGCGCGCAATCACAGCGGTGTGCAACTATCAACCCATTCAGCCCCCGCTGAGCTTTAAGAGCACGCCGGCCAAAGAGTTGTTCGGCAAGAATGTTTTCAGTCTCTGCATGATGAAGGAGCGGCTCCCCAAAGAAGTCTTCCGCTCGCTCAAGAAAACGATCGAAACAGGCAGTTTGATGGACGCGTCGGTCGCCAGCGTCGTCGCTTCGGCGATCAAGGACTGGGCAATCGAAAAGGGTGCGACCCACTACGCCCACGTGTTCTATCCCCTCACCGGCCTCACGGCCGAAAAGCACGACAGCTTCCTGGTGCCTGATGGCCAAGGTGGCGCGATGGTCGAATTCAGCGGCAGCGCTCTCATCCAAGGCGAGCCGGACGCTTCCAGCTTTCCCTCGGGTGGTATTCGCGCCACGTTCGAAGCCCGCGGGTATACCGCTTGGGACGTGACCAGCCCCGCCTACATCTTGGAAAATCAAAACGGCACCACGCTCTGCATTCCCACGGCTTTCGTATCGTGGACAGGCGAAGCACTCGACAAGAAAACGCCAGTGCTGCGTTCGATGAAAGCACTCAACACGCAGGCGCAGCGCATCCTGAAGTTGTTCGGCCACAAGGACACCGCGATGGTCACCGCGACCGCCGGTCCCGAGCAGGAATACTTCCTGATCGATCGCAACTTCTACTTCGCGCGTCCCGACTTGCTCAACGCCGGTCGCACCTTGTTCGGCGCCAAGCCACCCAAGGGTCAAGAGTTCGAGGATCAGTACTTCGGTGCGATCCCCGAACGCGTCTTGGCGTTCATGCTCGATAGCGAAAGCGAATTGTATAAGCTCGGGATTCCCGTTAAGACCCGTCACAATGAAGTGGCTCCCGGTCAGTACGAAATCGCGCCGATCTTCGAGAACGCGAACATCGCCACCGACCATCAGCAACTCATCATGCTCACGCTCAAGCGCGTCGCGCAAAAGTACGGCATGGAATGCTTGCTGCATGAGAAGCCCTTCGCCGGCGTCAACGGCTCGGGCAAGCACGTGAACTGGTCGCTGGGTAATGCAACGCAAGGCAATTTGCTCGATCCCGGCGATAGCCCGCACGAGAACATGCAGTTTCTGGTGTTCTGCGCTGCGGTGATTCGCGCGGTGGATATGCATGCCACGCTGCTGCGGGCCGTGGTCGCGCATGCCGGTAACGATCATCGTTTGGGAGCCAACGAAGCGCCTCCGGCGATTATCTCCATCTTCTTGGGCGACATGCTGACCGACATCTTCGATCAGATCAAGAAGGGTGGCGTCACCGGTTCGAAGCTCAAGGGCTTGATGACGGTCGGCGTCGATACGCTGCCGCCGCTCCCCAAAGATGCTGGCGACCGCAACCGTACCAGCCCGTTCGCATTTACCGGCAACCGCTTCGAGTTCCGTGCTGTCGGTTCAGCGCAGTCGATCGCCGGACCTTTGGTGGCGCTCAACACGATCGCCGCCGAGTCGCTCGACTTCGTCGCCACGGAGTTGGAGAAGGCCACGGGTGGCGATCCCGCCAAGCTTAGTGGCGCGGTGCAGAAGTTGCTCCAGAGCATTCTGGAACAACATGGCCGAGTGATCTTCAATGGCGATGGTTACTCGGAAGCCTGGCATCAAGAAGCCGAGAAGCGCGGTTTGCCGAATCTCAAGACTTCGGTCGATGCGCTGCCTTGCTTGACGGCGGCCAATACCATCGCCGTGTTCGAGAAGTATGGCGTGCTCTCGCCTCGCGAATTGCATAGCCGCCAGGATATTTACCTCGAGCAGTACGTGAAGACGGTGAGCGTCGAAGCGAAGCTCATGATCGAGATCGCCAGCACGTTGATCATACCGACTGCCTTTCGCTATCAAGGCGAATTGGCCGGCGCCGCCGCCAGCGTCAAGGCGACCGGTTTGACGCCGGATTTGGAGTTGCTGGAGAACGTGTGCACGCTTACCAAGTCGCTCAAGGAAGCGATTCACGGCTTGGAAAGCAAGCTGGCGCATCATGCCGGCGGCAGCCTGCTGGAAGAAGCCAAGCACTACTGCCACGACGTTTTGCCCGCCATGTTCGCCTTGCGAAAGATTGCCGACGAACTGGAAGGCATCGTCGCCGACGACCTCTGGCCACTGCCGACTTATCAGGAAATGCTGTTTATTAAGTAGTCCGCTTCGCTGGTTTGCTCCGGCGACGATGACATTCAACCGCAACATTCAACCACGCCTGCGACATGATAGCACCATGTCGCTGAGCGTGGTTTTTTCGTTTCGGGCACGGTTGATTTCAACCGCCTGAAGGCGTCAAATCAGTCTTTCCGTTTTGCACAGTTTTGAGATGTTTTTGGTTGATAGAAGGAACCGCAGCCATGACCCCCCGTGAAGTCCTCGCGCTCTGTCGCGAGAAAGATGTGAAGAGTGTCGATCTGCGGTTCATGGATTTTCCTGGCCTGTGGCAGCACACGACCATCCCCGTTTCCAAGCTCAACGAAGAAATGTTCGAAGATGGGCTGGGCTTCGATGGCAGCAGTATTCGCGGTTGGCAGGCGATCAACGAGAATCGCCGAACGCAGCCGGGTTGGCTTGCGCCGCCTTCAAACTGCCGCGTTTTTCACCGCGCCAATCCTTGTAGGTCACCAGCAGCGACTTTTCGTCCATCATCGCGGTCTGGATGCGCGGCCACGGACACATAT
>JBGSHH010000691.1:0-3969 GCA_041752355.1 Pirellulaceae bacterium
CTTCCTCCATCACAATCACGCAAGCAATTTGGCGATCAGCCAGCAGCGAAAGGGCGCTGCGAATGGTGGTTTGTGGCGAGACCGATGCAAAAGGATGCGATTGCACTTGGGCCACCAATGTTTCAGCCAGCGACGCTTCCAGGTCGCTGCCATAGACCGGCGGCTCGTAGTTGCTCAGTGGGTCTTCATAGCTCATCTCGTTTTCCGCAGTGTGATTAATGTTGATCATGTTCAAGCTCCTTCACGCATAGTGCTTTGTATTTGCGACCCCGGTACGGCGACCATCACCTGACGCGGGAAGTGGTCGGCGACGTACTCCATCAAACCTTTTTCGCCGGTGAGGTTGACGAGCTTGCCAGCTTCATCCACGACACCCACGAAACGTTGATCGTGCGATTGAATCGCCCACAAGACACTGGAAATCGGCTCGTCCAGACGCACATAGGCACAGCGCTTGTCGAGAAACCGCGCGACATTGCCATCGATGGCGTCGGGGGATTCATCGAGCATGGAGAGCAAAATGCGCTCATGAAAGACGCCGAGCGGATGGCCGTGAGCATCGACGACAAACACGCATCCCAATTGGTGTTGCTGCATCAATAAAATGGCTTCGCGTACCGACGCCAGCGCCGTCACCGACAGCGCCTTTCGCAATGGCAGGTTGCGCACCGGCTCTTGCTGAATATTGACCGAGAGGGTCATGAGAATCTCTCCTGAGAGGGGCCGAATATCGCTTTCGGCGAGGCTATAGTGCCAGCAAGCGGAGAGGAACTTGCTGGAGGTTAATTAAAGGTATTGTACAAAGCAGATATCGTGCCAAGTGGAGGCGACCACACGTCGGGCGTCATCTCGTCAGGCACTCGACAATTGGTGTTAGTGCTAGTCGTCGTTCAACTTACAGTGCGGGGCTAAAAAACTTTCTGGCGGTCAATCATTTCGACTTTGGCTCAACAAACGTTGGATCCAATGTGCGATTTGGAAACAACTGACTGTGCGAGCGTGACAAAGATGACCTGTTAAGCCATTTCCTTTTCGTCGAGTCCCAGTTCACGCACTACTTGTTCGCGAATCTTGAACTTCTGAACCTTGCCGGTCACTGTTTGCGGAAACGATTCCACAAACTGAATGTAACGTGGCGATTTGAAATGTGCGAGTGAGTTTCGACAAAATGCACGCAGCTCTTCCGCCGTCACCGTTGCCCCAGGCTTAAGCTTTACCCAGGCGCACAATTCCTCCACGTATTTGGGATCGGGAACACCCACCACGGCCACTTGCTCCACCTCCGGATGGGTGAAAAGAAATTCCTCGATTTCTCGGGGATAAATGTTTTCGCCACCGCGAATCACGAGATCCTTAATACGACCGGTGATGCGATAGTTGCCGCTGGCCAAACGTGTCGCCAGGTCGCCTGTATGCAGCCAACCATCGGCATCAATGGCCGCGGCGGTTGCTTCGGGATTGTTGTAGTATCCGAGCATCACCACATGCCCGCGCACGCACAACTCGCCTGGCACATCCATTTCCGCCGCGCCGCCCGATACGGGATCGATCAACTTCACCTCCACGCCTGGGATCGGGCGACCGACCGTCTCACAACGAACATCGAGAGGATCATCCGTATGTGTTTGTGTAATCACCGGCGAGGACTCTGTCTGTCCATAAGCGATCGTGATCTCGCGCACACCCAGTTTATCGACCACTTGCCGCATCGTTTCAATTGGACAAGGGCTTCCCGCCATGATGCCGGTACGGAGCGAACGCAGGTCGCGCTGCGGAAGGGTGGGGCTTGCAAGTTGCGCGATGAACATCGTGGGCACGCCGTACACACTCGTCGCGCGTTCGCGCTCGATGGCATCCAGGGTAGCTTCCGGTTGAAAGTACTCCGCCGGAATGACCATCGTCGCGCCATGTACGACGCAGCCGAGCGTCCCCATCGAACAGCCAAAGCAATGATAGAAGGGCACTGGAATGCAGAGCCGGTCGGCGGAAGTGAAACGCTGATTCTCGCCGACGAAATAGGCATTGAGCAGGAGGTTGCGATGGCTCAGCATGGCCGCTTTGGGGAAGCCTGTCGTGCCCGACGTGTATTGCATGTTGATGGGATCGTGCGGCGACAAGCTGGCAGCGATCTCCGCGACTTGCGCCGGTTCGATGCGATCGCCCTGGGCGAGCAATTCGGACCACGACCAGCAACCCGCAGGCGTTTCACCTTGGAGCGCGATCACTTGCCGCAGGCGAGGAAATGACGCGGATTTCAAATCGCCGCGCTGGCTAGTGGCAAGCTCAGGCAAAATCTCGCGCAACATCGCGAAGTAGTCGCTGGTTTTGAATTGATCGACCAGCAGCAACGCGACGACATCACTTTGCTCAAGGACATATTTCAACTCATAAGCGCGATAGGCTGGATTGACCGTGACCAGTACCGCTCCGATGCGCGCGGAAGCAAACTGCAAGACGATCCACGCCGGCACATTGGTCGCCCACAGCGCGAGATGTTCGCCGGGGCGAATGCCGAGCGCCAGTAGCCCGCGCGCCGCCTGTTCGACCTGCCGTTGAAATTCCAACCACGACCAGCGCAGGCCGAGTTGGGGAAAGACGACGGCATCCTGATCGGCATGCAATGCAACCGTTCTCGCCAACACCTGGCCTATGGTCAAACCATCGACCCAAGGCTTTGTCGTTGCTAAATCCGCCATAATGGACCGCCTCCGAGAGAGGAGTGAGCGGGAGCGTCCCAGGGGAATTCTACCGTACTGTGCAAGCTTTGGCGCGAAAAGGTATCACGTCGGGTGGAAAAGGTCAGGTCTGGAGACTCAAACTGCGAGTCACTTCCACAGCCCGATCGCCGAAGTGTAGGCGACGGGGGCGAAGACCATCAGCGGTAGCCAGGCACCGAGCGCCGGGCTGATCAAGTAGTTCGAACCCAAGGCGTGACAGGTGAGGACCGTGATAAAAAACAAGGCCACCAACCCCAGACACATCGCCGCCGCCACAAAAATGTTGCGTTGATCGCGCTTCAGCACCAGCGGCAAGCCGAGCAGAAACAGCGACATATCCAAGAGCGGCTGCACCAGTCGGGCATGCACTGTCACGCGCGATTCCGCCCCCAAATCCAAACTCGGATTGCGCAACGCCCCGATCAACTCGCGCGAGGAAGCCAGACTTCGGTAGTAGTTTCCGCCAGCGAGTTGTTCAAAAGTAACATCGCTGGCGACAAAACATTGATCGTCAGCCAGCCAGGTATGATCGGCAGGGCTGAGAATCGTGGGCCGTTGGTCGATCGACGCCGACACAATCGTCGGCAAGTCGGCTGGCACCGATACCTTCTCCAACAAGTAACCGGCGGGATGCTCGGCGTTGGCGTCGAGAAACCGTGCCGATTCCGCGATCAACTGATGCCCAAATTGCTGCACCTCGACCGTGCCAGGCAAGCGGAAATGCGCAGCAACAATACGGCGTTCGGCAATGATGGTTTGCCGGCCCCCGAGGAAGATATCGGTGCGGTAGTCATAGGTTGGTCGCAGCGGCTTGGCGCGTTGGCCATGCCAATCTTGCGCGTTGCGGGTGAGCTGATCGCGACAAGCGGGAATCCACCACTCGCGATTGGCCACGCCGAGGATGCTCACCACAACCGCCGCGTAGATTAGAGGTTGCACAATGCGGCCCTTGGAGATTCCAGCGGCCATAATGGCGACCAGTTCATTGGTGCGCATCAGTGTGGTAATCGCGAAGATCGCCGCCAGCAAAACGATCATCGGTCCGGTGCGATCGAAGAACGCCAGCACGCGCGGACCATAATAGTCGAACACCACGCGCACGCCATCTTCGCCAGCGTAGCTGATGAACTCTTCCAAGTTCGCCATGCCATCGATCACCACGTATAAGCCCGCTAGACTGACGAACGTAATCGCCAAGACCTTGATGAACATCTGCAGGATGTAGCGGTCGAGTATGCCAGGCATCGGTAGA
>JBGSHH010000692.1:0-2628 GCA_041752355.1 Pirellulaceae bacterium
ATCACCTTACTACGCAGTTCGTTGTTCGGAAAGTCCTGAGACAACTCCTGCACCAACGCCCACTCAACCCACTCCTGCTGCAAATCACGAACTGCCAGCGCTTCGCGAGTCCGCCGCCATTTCTTAATGCTTTGTGCATCATACCGCAAGGGGGCCTCCTTCGACTTCAAGACATCCTTGTGCATGATGCTTGATTCCAAAGCGATGCCTCGGTAAATCAAATAGCAACACACGTCGCCGATAGTCCAATTAGACCAAGCGCCATTGGATTCATTTCGCGTCAGGCTGTACGCGTCGTTCTCGACTTCCGCGACCAATGCATCTAATGTGTCTGGCAGATTGGTTTGCAAACGATCAATTACCGCCAACACTCGCAACTCCTCGTCCTTGCTAAAGTCGGTTGGGTAGTCAGGATGCTCCAAAACGTCTGTGATAATCGGCATTGTATTGCTGCTTGCCAAGCTGCGAACGATCGCATGCCAATCGCTTGGTTTCGGTTCGTTCGCTTGAACATCCAACACGAGAACATTGACTCCAGCTAGTAACCATAGCAAATGGCAAGAGACCTTAAATGGCGGCATGTCCTTAGTCCTTTGTGCAATCGTGAACGATAATGCGCGTCATCGGAAAGCGATTATCCTGATCACGTAGCCACTTACGCAGGGCAAACAGGGGCCATCCATTTTTTAATTGACAACTGGATAAGCTGTCAAATAAAACACGCTGGTGGCAAGCGACTAAAGCTTCTGCCGGAGGATACGCATATGGCCAGGTTGCCTAGACGGGAAGTGATCGACGAACGGGAAGTTGCCATTTATCATTGCGTCAATCGCTGCGTGCGAAGGGCGTTCCTCTGTGGTCATGATGCCCTCACCGGCGGGTCGTTCGAACATCGGCGCGAGTGGATTCGCGAACGCCTGGAATTCCTCGCTGGCGAGTTCGGCGTCGAAGTGCTGGGCTTCGCCGTGATGAGCAATCACCTGCACGTCATCCTCCGCAGTCGCCCCGATGTGGGGGCCGATTGGAGCGACGACGAAGTCGCGCGGCGGTGGTGGAATCTGTTCCCACAACGTCGTGATGAAGCGGGAAATCCCGCTGTTCCCACTGATTTCGAGATAACAGTATTGCAAGCGGATGCGAAAACCTTCGCCGCTATTCGTCAGCGACTCGCCAGTGTGTCGTGGTTAATGCGTTGCCTGGCGGAACCGATTGCGCGCAGAGCGAATAAAGAAGATGGTTGCAAAGGACGCTTTTGGGAAGGGCGTTTCAAGTGTCAGCCGTTGCTCGACGAGGCGGCACTGACGGTTTGCAGTGTGTATGTCGATCTCAATCCCGTCCGCGCTGGTATCGCCAAAACGCCTGAGACCAGCACGTACACTTCGGCGCACGAACGGATTCACGCGCGGCAACCGCGCCGACATTGTGCCGATCAGCCGCATCAGCGCCGCGATGGTTGGCTGAGCCCCGTGCAGTTGCGCGAGGAGCGTGAGCAGCAAGTGAAGATGCCGCGTCGTCGCGCTTCGCACAAAGGCTTTTTGCCGCTGAGCGAAGCGCAGTATTTGCAGTTGGTCGATTGGACGGGGCGGCAAGTGCGACGTGACAAACGGGGCGCGATCCCCAGCGATCTCGCGCCGCTGCTGACGCGGTTGGAGCTGTCGGCCGAGACCTGGGTCGAGACGGTGCAACACTTCGGCAAGTGGTTTCATCGGGCCGCAGGCAAGCCGGATTCGCTGGCCAAAGAAGCCGAGCGTCGCGGCGTCTCCTGGCTCAGCGGCATCTCGCACAGCCGCCTCGCCTTCGCGCCCAGTTAACACCTCGCGCAACAGGCCAACGCATCTCTCGCTTTGCGAGAAACTGTCTGATACTGCGCGCATGCCGTTGTTTTCACGCGCCCACCGCCATCTCGTCGCATCTCAACGCGCAATTCCCCAACTTTCATCTCCTTCGCCCTCGCCCCAACCTCCAATACGTGCCGCTTTGATGATTCAATATATGGATGGCCCCCTGTTGGCCCCCTGTTGGGCCCCCTGTTGGGCCCTCTTCGCGTTGCCCGACAGTCTCTGTTTCGGGTTTAAATTCAGGGCATCTCTAGGAACCTCAGGGGTCTCGAATGCTGACCGGAAGGGATACGAAGCAGAGTCTCGAAGTCTCGCGCCAAGTTGGGTTGCGGGTTATACAACAGCAAGCGGCGGAATGCCTACCAACAATGCGACAGGAGAACGGCTTGCCGCGCGTGGTCTAGGGGCAGCGGTTGACATTTGCAGTAGACCAAGGGGTTCGTATCCAGCGCCGCGAAGTTGCTGAAATGCTTGGCTGCCGATCGTCAGAATGCGCCGTCAACTGCGCATGAAGATTGGACGCCACAAAGCGTTCGCCAGTCAAAAGCTGACTTGCCAAGCCAGTGAGCGCACGCTAGCCTCGTTATGTGCAACTTGGAGAACGAAAAAGCCGACCACGCCAGCGGCGTCTTGATTTACAGCGTTGTGAGTACTGTATATGCCTGCCCCTGAGTTTGAAAGACCTTCTTTTCCAACGGGCGAGTGGCGGCAGCTGGCTGCGATATGCAATGAGTTCGAGGCCGCCTGGCAGTCTGGTCAGACGCCCGCCTGCGAAGCGTTGTTGGCACGT
>JBGSHH010000693.1:0-13779 GCA_041752355.1 Pirellulaceae bacterium
GGCAAGAAGGGTGAATATACTTCCGTCGCTGACACCATTCGCAGCTTTGAAGAAATCTGCGATGGCAAGTGGGATCATCTCCCCGAGACTGCGTTTATGTATGTCGGCTCGATCGAGCAGGCCGAAGAAGCCGCCAACAAGATGGCGAAAGGCTAAGTCATGGCAGAATTGCTCACTTGTATGGTCGTTACGCCAGAAGCTACCGCGCTGGAAGAAGCTGCGGAGTTTGTGGCGGTGCCGTTGTATGATGGCGAACTCGGCATCATGCCCGGTCGCGCTCCCCTTATTGGTCGGCTCGGTTTTGGTGAACTGCGCCTGCGTAGCGGTGCCAAGACCGTTCGTTACTACATCGATGGTGGCTTCGTGCAAGTCGCTGACAATGTGGTCTCGATCCTCACCAACCGCGCTGTCCCAGCCGATCGCGTGAACGTGCAAGCGGCCAGCGAACAGTTGGAAGCCGCCATTGAGAAGCACGCGCCGACCGATGCCGAAGAGGCCGTCCGCGAGCGATTAATTGGTCAAGCGCGAGCGCAGATTCGTGTCGGTAGTCACAAGTAGTGATGATAGATCGTTCAATCTATATGCCACCGCCTCGGGTATGATGCAGTGGTTTTCCATTTCTTGATGGAAATGTCTTATGCCCGCTGCGATCGGAACCTGAGTCACCTCCGCTCACTTGCGCGCAAGCGGATGCCGAAACAAATACTCAGCGGTGAAGTACCGCGACAACGTTTTGGTTTCCCGCAGAGAAGGCATGCAGCATGGATTGGTCGTGGTCAGATAATCGTCAGGGTTTGCGTGGTCCGCATTATCTTTCGCCCACGCCGCTCGTACAGTTGGAAATTGTCCGTGGTAGTGCTCAGAATCGTCTGCGGACCGTGAGGCCGCCGGTATTTCTGATTGGCTCGGCACCCGATTGCGATTTGGTGCTGGGCGACAAGCATTTTCCCGAAGTCCACACCTACCTTTACGTGACGAGTGCCGGCATTACAGTTCGTCACATCGGCCAGGAGCCGATGTTGACCGTGAACGGCTTGGAAGTCGAAACGGCCCGTGTGGTCGACGGCGATCAGCTGCGCATGGGACCATATGAGTTTGTGCTGCGGGTCTCGCGCACCCCCACTGGCGATGACGATCGAGACACTCGCCCGCACGTTCGCACGCATGCTGATGCCAGTGGCGACTGGGATATCGGCTGGGAGCAAGCGCAGCTGTTGCTCTGCGACGTCCCCGCTCCGCTAAAGCCCCTTTCGCAACCTCAAATCGATTCGCCCTTACGTCGCGCGATGGCGATGTATCCGGCATTGCGACGCGCGATTGCGTGAAACGCTCGCATGCAGCGCGGCGTTGATTTACGATGGAACTGTTTAGCTCCCAAGTAACTCTCGCCCTGATCGCCCATGCGCACGCGAATTGTACTGTGGCTCGCGATCATCGCGCCGCTGGTGTGGCTGTTTGGTGATGTGCTATGGGAGCAGCGGATCTTCAACTTCCGCGACATTGCCCATTACTATCGCCCGCTCTGGCAATGGACGTCGGCACAATGGGCGGCCGGCGAGGTGCCGCTCTGGAATCCGCTCGATGGCTTCGGCCAGCCGATTCATGCCGATCCCACCGCCAGTTTGTTCTACCCAGGACAGCTGCTATTCGCTTTGCCGATTGATTTTACGACGCAACTGAATCTGTACATCATTCTCCATGTGCTACTGGCAGCGATCACGATGTATATCGCCGCGCGTGGTTTTGGCGCATCGGAAGTGGGTGCAGCCGCCGGCGCGATCAGCTATGCCTATGGTGGGCATGTACTGTTTCAGTATTGCAATCCCATCTACCTCGTGGGCGCGAGTTGGTTACCCCTGGCGGCACTGGCCACACAACGAATGCTCACGCTGCGCAGCTATCGCTGGAGTGTAGTATTGGCGCTGGTGCTGGCCTTGATGACGCTCGGAGGCGATCCGCAATTGGCGTATCATGTGCTAATTGGGGCCACACTCTATGCCTGGTTATTGTGGCGACAAGAACGTAGAACGGGATTTGTTGCCAGTTCCAATAAAAATGCCCAAGGACCGATTCGGAAACCCATACTGCGAAGAGTAGAAGAGTCTCGCATCACTCTATTGCTGGCGGCAGCAACGGTTGCCTTGCTCTTGGCAGCCATTCAAGTCATACCAAGCGCGCAATGGTCGGCGCGGAGCGAAAGGGCGGCGTTCAATCAGCCGCGTAGCGTGTGGGAAACCGGCAGCTATCTCTACGAGGTCAACACTGGCCGACGAGAGCCGATGAAGACGCTTGAAAGCGATATCGCCAGCGGCATCTTCGCCCAGCCAGTTGAACATACACATCACGAGCGAGTTTATGAATTCAGTGTCGCGCCTTGGCGTTGGCTGGAGTTCGTCTGGCCCAACATCGGTGGCAAGATGTTTCCGATTCACCAACGTTGGATGAGTGCGATTCCAGCCGAAAGCCGCATTTGGACGCCATCGCTCTACCTCGGACTGGCACCGCTGCTGGCGGCGTTGTGCACGTTTAGTCTGCGGAAGAAAGCCGATGTCAACACACGTTGGCTGTCTTGGCTGGTGGTGTGGGGCTTGCTCGGGAGTCTTGGTGGATATGGCTTGGGCTGGTTGGCACAAGAAATCACACTTGGCGACGAAAACGCCAAAGCCATTGGCGCGCCGGTCGGTGGTCTATATTGGTTACAGGTGGTGCTGTTGCCAGGGTATGTGCAGTTTCGTTATCCGGCGAAGCTGATGGTCCTCGCGTCGCTAGGAATCAGTTTGCTGGCCGCGCTCGGCTGGGATGCGCTCTGCCGTGGCGAGCGTCGTCGCGCGCTGCCGATCATCGGAATACTAGCCGCGCTGAGCGCCGGCCTGCTGGCCACCCTTGAACTCGCCCGCCTTACCCTGTTGGCATGGCTGGCCGCTGCTCCAGCGGAGTTTCCCTTTGGACCTTTTGATGGCGAAGGTGCTCTGCGGGATGTCGCCTTTTCGCTCGCGCAAACAGCCTTGGTGGCGTGCGTGATAGGGTGTTTGTTGGGCTGGGGGAAGCGATGGAAACTAAGTGGTTTGGTACTAGTTTGTCTCACGGCGTTGGAATTGACGACCGCACATTATTGGCTCGTATCTTCATCGTTGCCCGAAAACGCTACCGCAATGATGAGACCGCAAGTGAAGTCTAAGGGCGAAGCGCCGCACCGTTTGTTGCGAACGAGTGTTTGGTTGGACTATGACCGCTTCGAGGGAAACAAGGAGCGTCAACGATTGGAAGTGGTGAGTAATGTGGAAGCAAATGCAGTGGATGAGCGCTGGTACTTGCGCGCCAACGTCGGAATGATCGACGCTTCCACGGGACTGGACCCGTATGACGCACAGGAACTGACGGCGTATTTGTGTGAGGTGCGCTGGAATCAAACGTTAATGGATATGTATGCGCTCGACGGTTATCACAGGTCGATATTATCCAAAACGTACACACCAAACTTCCTGCGATATGGAGGAAGAATCTATCTCCCCGCTACGGCGATCGCTCTCGACCCTTGCGATAACGTCATTCCCGAACAAGTTCGAAGCCAAAATGCGGTTATCGCCCAGGGCAAGAATGTCAGCGTGGCTCGGAGTATTCCTTGCTATGTTGAGCACGCGGAATTCGCAGTTCATCTGCCGCGGAGAACGATTCGATTCGATATGCATCCGGGCATGTGCGAGATCGATCGTTATGAAAACAACCGTGTCGATATCTTAGTGAAGACTCAGAACGAACGCCTTTTGGTTCTGGCCGACTACTACGCGCCTGGTTGGACCGCGGAACTCGTGAACATCGAGTTGGGGAGGTCGCGAGCGGTTCCCATCTATCGCACCAATCGCATTTTGCGCGGCGTGATGGTCCCCGCCGGTGAGCATCGCGTGATCTTTCGCTATCGCCCAGTGTTGTTCTATCTAGGCTTCGCGATCAGTGGCACCGCTTGGGGATTCTTGAGTGTGGGGGCGATGTTTGGCTTGGTGCGACGGATTCGCAATTTTCGCAAGTCGTAGGGTGTGACGAGTCCGTGAGCCGCACCATTTCCCTAAATCTGATAATTGAGTTCTGCCATCAATTCTTCGGGCAGTTCCTCGCGAATACGGAGTTTCGGCTTTTCCATGACCACCGTGGTGTGCGGCTGGATGCTATGCGTGAGCCACACACTGGAGCCAATTACGCTGTGATGTCCCACAATAGTCTTGCCGCCAAGTACGGTGGCATTGGCATAGATTACGACGTGATCTTCCAGCGTTGGATGTCGCTTATGCCCTCGCACGAGGTTGCCATCGGAGTCGGTGGCGAAGCTGAGCGCGCCGAGCGTCACGCCTTGATAAAGCTTCACGTTGTTGCCGATGTTGCAAGTCTCGCCGATCACAACGCCGGTGCCGTGATCGATGAAAAAGTGATTGCCGATCGTGGCACCGGGGTGGATATCGATGCCGGTCTGGCGATGTGAATACTCGGCCATCATGCGGGGAATGAACGGCACGCCCATCTTGAACAGTTCGTGGGCAATGCGATGCGTGGTCACCGCATCAAGACCGGGATAGCAAAAGATGACTTCGTCTTGGCTCTTGCAAGCAGGATCGCCACTGTAGGCGGCTTGCACATCGGTCGCCAGCACGCGGCGCAAATCGGGGATACGGTTGAGGAATTCGATCGCCAGCTGTTGCCCTTGCGCTTCAAAGTCGGACTTCTGTTGGCAAGGATCGATGTTCTTGGTGACGCGAGCCTCGTGTTGCAACGCGCGGGCGATTTGCGTGGTGAGCTTGTCGTGCAAGCTGTCGATCAAGTCGCCCACGTGATAAGTCACGTTGCCGATATGCAAGCCTTCGCGGCGGCGATAGCCGGGAAAGATGATGTCCTTCAAATCGCTCAGGCAGCTAATAATCGCGTCATAGTTTGGCAGCGGGCAATGGCCGAGATGATTGATGGAGCCGACTTCGACATAGGTCTCGACAATGCGGTCGGTAAGTTCCGGCAATTCTTCCTTGCGGCGAAGATCGGAAGCCATGGCGGGGTGCTCCTGTATCTCAATGCTCTCGGTGGGACCGAAAGAGTGCATTCTTGGGGGGCGAAAATCGAACCAGCAACTGCGCAAGACAACGGCGGCGTCCGGCCTAAGCCGGACAGCTACACACGCACACGGCGCCAAGAGGGTGGGAATATGCTGGCATGGTCGCAACTTCAGGCGTGAATCAGGCGTCAAACTTTACCAAGACCGCCTGAACTCTGGTGAGGTATCGTAGGCGGCAGGCTCGGCAAAATCAAGCTGGTCAGAATTGTCTTCGGCGCTTGCGTTGGGGGAAGTTGAGCGGAACTCGCGCAGGCTCATTTCGCGTCAGGCGAGGACTGGGGCCGAGTTGTTTCCGGCTTTGTCGAAATGGAGTAAACAAAACTGGGATCGATGGGCTTGATAACAATCACGGGGGTCAGCAGCATAAAGTGTCGTTCTTCTACTTTCGCCGTGGGTTCGGCCTTTTGTTTGATTTCCACGAGCAATGAGTGACCGATTGGCACGCGTACTTCATCGCCTTGTTGTTGATCGTTGTCACTTGTTGTGTAGTGAAGGCGAAGCTCGTCACGTTTGGCGGCGATGACGGCAGTGACTTGAGTTTGTGAGGCCTTGCCATCCTTCATTCGTTGTTGTGCTGCGATAGCAATTGTCTGTCCGTTAAAACTGATGAAGCGACGTGGCTTGCTCGCCGATTTCTTCACGAGCGTCTCCCAGATGCTGACCGCTTTCGCATCCAGAACGCTGTCACCGTCGGGAAATTTATGTTCCTTTGAAAATGCTTTCCAGTCGTCGTCAGCGATGGTCAACTCTTGCGCGCGAAGCATGACCTGACATGATTGCAGACGCAACAATTGCCCGATGAGATCGTTAATCTCTTGATGGACTTCCTCGCTTTGCGAGATCACGAAAACCGATTTCACGTTCTCCATGCTTTCGATTTTCCCGAAGCCAAGTGGATGCCAACTTCCTGGCCTGACTGTTTGCGCGATTAGTTCAAGCAATTGCTTTTCGTGTTCATCGTGGGCCTGCTTGGTGCCTTCGCCAAAAGGTATCATCACTCGTGGCGTGACAAGGGATGAAACGTCGTAAATCTTTTCGACGAGTTGTTCATCAATGGGTTTAATGGGCACGACCAGGACGCACCCGTCGGCCTCGACTTGATACGTGAGGCCCAATTGATCAAGGACCAGTTGTAGTGCGGTATCCAGGCTTACGTCGTGATTGGACTTCAATGTAATTGGCGTGTCTGTATTCAGTGCTTTCGCGTCCGGAAGTCGCGGTTCAAACGAGCACTTGATGCGGGCCTGTTCACAGACTAGTGCCACAACCTCGGACAAAGCGCTATTCTTCACGTCGAGCGTGAGCTGCATTGTCTCGAGGCGATGTCGCGTCGTGCGTTCATCCTTGGAGATCGGCAACTCTTCGCCGAAAGTGGCTGAAACAGTCGCGAAGCAGAGTAATAGGCAGGCGGCAGAGAGAAATCCGTGTGAAAGCGCACATTTCATGGGAGTGACGTCCTTCTTTATTGGGGTGATGTTTCAATGATTTGTTCGGACGCAGGCCGCAGATGGAAGTCGCGCAGGCCAGGTTCGCGCTGGCGCGTGCGGCCTGCATTGCGGAACTTCGCATCGACGATGCCCCAGGTGAGCCAATCGCGCGGCGACGGCAGAAATCCGGGTGCCGGCGGCATTCGACGCGGACCAGTGAGTTCGACTTCGGGTGGAAGCGAACTCAAGAACTGATCGAGCGCCGCGCGATAGGAGTCCGGCGGTGGATCGTTATGGTCACCACCTACGTGACGAATGAATTTCTTCTGCGGTGTGGGCGCGGTGGCGAACAACTCTTCCCCCTGGGCGAAGGGAATGACGCGGTCGGCATCGCCGTGGCACATGAGCAGCGGGCCATGGTAATGCTTGATCTTGGATAGCGAGTTGAAACGCTGCGTCATTAATAGATGCACAGGCAGCCAAGGCAAGTGGTGCGCGGCGACATCGGGGGCGGAGGTAAACGTGCTTACCAGAACCAAGCCTCGCGCGCCATCATTGGCAGCCAGATCGACCGCCACGCCGCCGCCGAGCGATTGGCCCATTAGTACAATGCTTTGCTCCGTTACGCCGGTTCGCTCGGCGAGCCACTCGCGCGCCGCGCGAGCGTCTTGCAGTACGCCTTGTTCGCTAGGCTTGCCGTCGCTCTTGCCGTAGCCTCGATAATCGAACACGAGCGCCGCGACGTGATGTCGCTCGACGAGATACTGCAGGCTTCGACCCCACATGGCCACATTGCCGCCGTTACCATGCGTGAATAGCACCACCGCGCGACGATCAGGATGATCAAGAAACCAGCCATGCAGTTTGGGGCGATCATCGGCGCGAAATTCACACTCTTCAAAGCCAATCTCTGCTGGCGGACGCCAATCACCAACAGTAGCCGCCGCAGGCTGATAGAGCATAGCCCGCTCCAGCGGCCACGTCGCGCAGCCACTTACGCACAGCAGCAGTGCCGCCATCACAAGGATGTTCCGCCGGATATGCATGCGTCGTCCCTCCACTGCGCGGCAGAGTAGGGAATTGCGCGGCAGGCGTCAACGGCGATTGCAGAGCTAGCACGGGGGCACACCGGAAAGGCCCATAAATGGGCCTGGTAGGCTTTGGGTAGGGATGGTCGTGTCGCGGCATATCACCCGCCGTAAACGACGGGCCTAGCAACAGAATAAGGGGCATGAATGCCCCTCAGAATTGCACGCTCCATGATTTGGAGAGGCATTTATGCCTCTTAGTCTTGTTCGGCCCGCCGTTTACGGCGGGTGATGCGGTCATGTTTGATTTTGGATTTTGCAGCGGGTAGGTTTAGTCCCGTTTACGGGGCTTTTCGGTGTGCTCTCGTCATTCAAAACGAGGTATCTCTTATGTCACACGATTTCTATTCCGAGATCAATTTTCATGTGGTTTGGCATACGAAGAACAATGCTCCGATGCTCAGTGGCGATATCGAAATTGCTTGCCACAAATTCCTTCGGCAGCGATTGGTCGCCACACGGGAGGTATTCGTGCATGAGGTAGGTGGGATCGAAGATCATGTGCATGTCGCTTTGACGATGCCACCGACAATCTTGCCGTGCGATTTCATTGGCCAACTCAAGGGTGCTTGCTCGTTTGAAATTAATCGTCGCTGGGGTACAGGTCGTAAGGTCTTGGAGTGGCAGAAGGGATACGGAATTGTGTCGTTTGGCACGAAGGATATGCCGTGGGTTGTGAACTACATTCGCAATCAGCGTGAGCATCATGCGCGCGAGACGATGGTGGATCGATTGGAGCGGATATCAAAGCCTGAGCATTGAATGAGGCCCGCCGTAAACGGCGGGCCTAGCAAGGCAGAAGGGGCATGAATGCCCCTTCAGGGACGTTCGCAGCCTCACACTTCCTCTTCCTCCAGCACCTGCGACTTGCTCATCACTTCCTGCTGCACGTTGGCAGGCATGTAGTCATAGTGAGCGAAGTCCATGGTGAAACTTCCTTGGCCGCCAGTCATGCTGGAGAGATTGCGCGCGTAGTGCATCACTTCACGGAGTGGCGCTTCGGCCAGCACCGTTTGCATGCCGCCGCCGGCCGAGTCAGCCCCTTGCACGCGCCCACCACGTCCAGACATATCGCTATAGATATCGCCGACATACTGCTCCGGCACGGTAATCTCCATTTTCACAACCGGTTCCAACAAGCTTGGCTTGGCTTCGTGAAATACGTTGCGAAACGCCATCGAAGCGGCCGTTTTAAAGGCCGCTTCGGAGCTATCGACATCGTGATATTTGCCGAAGTGAACTTCCACGCAAACATCCTGCACCTGATAGCCGGCAATCACACCTCGCTCGATCCGCTCTTTGAAGCCTTTTTCGATAGCGGGCATGAAGTTGCCAGGAATGGTACCACCGACGATCGAATTAACCCACAGGAAGTTGTGGTCGGCGTCGTAGTGGAACTCTTTCATACTATGGAAGCGATCTTTGGTGCAGAACTCCTTAGGGTCAACGCCGCGCGGGAGTGGCATCATGCGGATATGTACTTCGCCAAATTGCCCTCGCCCTCCGGATTGCTTCTTGTGACGATAGCTTCCTTCGGCATCTCTCTGGATCGTCTCTTTGAAGGGAATCTTGGGCTCTTTGGTATCGACATCCAGATGATCGCGGCGATGTAATCGCTCCCGAATGATGGTGAGTTGCAATTCGCTCACTCCATTCATCACCATCTCTTTCGTTTGCGGATCGTGATCGATGCGAAAGGTGGGATCTTCCTCTACGATTTTATGCAGCGCGGTAGAGAGCTTCGCTTCTTCGCCACGAGCGCGTGGGACGACCGCCAGGCCGACCATCGGCGTGGGAAAGGGAATGGCGTCGAGTTCAAATTCGCCGAGCATGGTGCTAGTATGCAGGTCCTCCATCTTGGCGATGGCGACGATGTCGCCCGGGCCCGCCATGTCGACGGTGCTAACGGCGGCGCCTTGCACTTCCAGCAGCGGCCCCAACTTGACGGTCTTTTTCTGTCCGCTGATTGGGACGATGTCGTCCTTCTTGAGCGTGCCGGAATAAACGCGAATGAAACTGAGTTTTTGCACAAAGGGATCGACACGCGTCTTGAAAACGCGCGCCACGAGCGGCCCTTTTTCATCGTGGGCGATGTCGATGGTGTCGCCGTTTCTTTTGGCGCGACGCGCAATCGACGCAGGCGAGGGACCGTAGTTAGATATCGCTTCGAGCAATTCGTCGAGACCCACATCGAGCTTGCCGGAGCAACACAGAATCGGCACCAAATGCCCTTCGGCGATCGCTTTGGCCATGAGTGAGGCGAGCGTTTGGGGCGTGGGACTTTCTCCTTCCAGATACTTGGCCATGACGTCCTCGTCGCACTCCACAATCGCTTCAATCAAACGCAAATGCAAATCCGCCGGACTTAGCACCACGCCGCTGATATCGTCGGCGACGTTCAAGACAGAGGCCACCCCTTTGAGTTGGCCATCCTTCACGATGGGCACATTCAAGGGCACGCACTTTTCGCCCCAGACCGAATGGATGGAGTCGAACAGTTCAGCGAAGTGATCGTGATCGGTATCGAGCTTGTCGACAACGATCATGCAGGCGATGCCGGCTTTTTCCGCTTCTTGAAACACACGGCGCGTATTGACTTCAATGCCGCTGTGCGCGTTGATGACGATGATCGCTAGATCGACGCCATGAATCGCGCCGATGGTTTGTCCGATAAAGTCGGGATAGCCCGGCGTGTCGACTAAATTGAAACGCTTGCCTGCGTAATCGAGATGCACGACCTTGGGTTCGACGGTGTGCTTGTGAGCTTTCTCTTCCGGATCAAAGTCGCAGACACTGGTGCCGTCATCGACCGAATGATGGCCGGTGATGGCTCCCGTGCTGGTTAGCAAATGATCGACCAAGGTCGTCTTGCCGGAGGAGCTATGCCCACACAGGACAATGTTGCGGATGTTCTCGACGGTTGCTCTGGCCATACCAAATTCCTTGCGCGAAGGGGAAGGTTGGGTGGCCGCGAGAGAGAAGAGGGAGAGACGGCCACAGCATAACTCTCAGCATGTTGACGATAATCATCACGAACATGCGGTAGTCGAAGTGATTCCGCGTCGCAAGAATCGCGGCGCTAAGTTGAGTTCACCTCCGGGGCTGGAATCAAAGGGGACTATTACTATTTTACGCCGCCGCAGCGGCCATGGCTTGGGGGATGGTCAGTTTTCCTTCGTACAACGTGCGGCCGATAATACAGCCATCCAGACCCAAACGGCTCAACTCCGCAATATCCGCGGCAGTGGTAACACCACCTGACGCGATTACGGCATGCGAGACGGCCTTCTTCATGCCTGCCATTTCGTCGAAGTTAGGACCTTCCATCATGCCGTCTTTGGCGATGTCGGTATAAATGATCGCGGCCAAGGGGAGCGTGTCGAGTTTGCGGGCCAGATCGGTCGCTTTGGTGTGACTCACTTCCAACCACCCATCGGTAGCCACCATGCCTTGCTTGGCGTCGATACCAACGACCAGGCGTCCCGGGAATTTGTTCGCCATGGCGGCAAACCAAGCGGGCTCTTTGAGAGCTTGAGTGCCAATGACAAGGCGATGCAGCCCAAGATCGAGTAGATCTTGAATGGTTGCTTCGTCGCGAATGCCGCCACCCAGTTCGCAGGGAATTTCGACCGCGCGGACAATGGCACGCACCGCGTCGCGATTGACGCTCAGGCCATCGCGGGCACCATCCAGATCGACCAAATGCAGCAATCGCGCGCCACTGGCGACGAATTGCCGCGCCATCTCGGCGGGATCATCGCCAAACACGGTTTCTTGTTGGTAATCGCCTTGTTTCAGGCGGACACACTTGCCGCCTCGCAAGTCAATGGCGGGCCAGATTTGCATGATCGCTGCGCTATGCTATCGCGAGTAGGGAAGTTAAAACGATGCCAAAAGTATGACACGCCAGCAGGGTGAAAGCAACCTAGCGATGACAGGCGGAAAGCGTTGGAGAACGTTACAGTTCGGCGAAGTTCTTCAGTAGTCGCAAGCCATCGGCCTGGCTCTTCTCGGGATGGAATTGCGTAGCGAAGAGATTGTCCTGCCATACTGCCGCGCAGAAAGGGCCACCATAGTCCGCTTCGATGGAGACAACGCTCTTGTCGGTCGGTACGACGTGATAGGAATGCACAAAATAGAAGTGTGTGTTGTCGGGCGTATCTTTGAGAATGGGCGCGCGACGCACGATACGGCATTGATTCCAGCCCATGTGTGGAACCTTGTATTCGGTGGGCAGCTCGAAGCGGACGCACTTGCCCGGGATCACGCCCAAGCCTGTGAATTCACCCCCTTCGTAGCCTACATCAAACAAGAGTTGCAAACCTAAGCAGATTCCCAGAAATGGCTTGCCGGAGGCGATCGCGTCCTTGATGGGGCTTACCAATTCGCGACGCTCTAACTCGGCGATGGCGTCGCCAAAGGCACCGACGCCGGGGAGGACGATCTTGGCAGCTCGTTCTAATTCGCGCGGATCGCTAGTAATGACCGCTTCATGTCCCACTTTCTCGAACCCCTTTTGGACGCTGCGAAGGTTGCCCATTTGGTAGTCGATAATCGCGATCATGGCACACTGCAAAACGTGGGAAGGAATGGATGGGGCTATTGTACCTGAGCCCCTCGTCAGTACACGAGGGGACACGATCCTGCCAATGGCAAAGAGATTACCTAGGGAGGATGGGTTCGCGCGTTTGAAAGCGGGCGAATGTTGAGGAGCGAAAGACGATGAACCCCCCGGTATTTATGGGGCCAAAGCTACTTCGCCGTTTCTGGATAGATCACCAATTCCACGCGGCGATTCTTAGCGCGACCGGCAGGCGTTTCGTTGGAGAAGCGCGGATGATTCGACCCCTGCGAGACCACGAACAATTGATTGGCAGGCATACGGCTGCGGGTCGCTAGCGTTTCAAATACGGCATACGCTTGCGCGGCGGCTAGTTGATGCGCCGTGGTGGCGGTCGCGCCGGAGAGGGGAGGATCGGTATGCCCTTCAACGCCGATCATCTGTCGCGGGTAGTTGCGGACGATCGCATCGGTGACGGTATCCAGTAACTGCTGTGCACCAGGCTGCAACTGCACGGTTCCTTGACGAAACAACTGATCGGTGGGAAGTTCGATGCGGATGACATCTTCGTCCTGGCGAACTTCCAGCCCTGGAATATCTATGGGAATCAGTGTCGCTTTGATGCTGTTGTTGGCGGTGATCGCCGCGCCACCCCGATGTCGCGTGCTGGCTTGAATGGTGTCGACCTTCTTTTCCGCTTCTTGCTTGGCAAGTTGCGCGGAGCGTAGCTGGTTGGCCGTATCGGTGAGTTGCTTCTGCAGCAGTTTGACCTGCTCGCTCGCCATTTGCGAACTTTGTTGCGACTGGGCCAATTGCATGTGCAGGTCGCGGTTGTTCGCATCGAGCTGCGTGACGCGGCGATTTAAGTCCTGCATCTGCGACATGTACGGTTGCTGCTGCGGCTGCTGTTGCCACGGCGGGACTTGCTGCTGTTGGCCGAACTGCCCATTCTGGCAGCCGGTCAAAAACAGTAGACCAATCGTGATTGAGCTAAGCGCCGCGGCGCGCATGGGGCAACTCCCGAGAAAGAAACTTTCGGGGCGGATAGTAGCGTTGGTGGCAACGCGTCGCAAGAGCAAGTCGCGCACCTACGTACGAATTGACGTGCTAGCAATCCGAGCGACCGCTGGCAAAGTGCGAGGGCGAATAGACACCATAGAAGCGTTTGATGTAGTGTCGCCGCGAACTGCGCAGGCAATGACGCTCCCAGCCAAAGCGACGCGCCATCCTATCCGTCAATCGAAGATTGCTTAGCTCGCACACGAGCGCGTCGGTGCCCTTAATTCTGGCGATCTCGTCGAGGACATGCAGCGCGCAAACCAGCGATGGATAGGTCGCCTGACGACTAGAAACCACGAATTTCAAAGCCAAGAAATTGGATGAACCAAGCGGCTGGTCGTAGTACATCCGGCAGCGATCGCCACTCGCTGTGGCATGAAAGGAATTACCTCGCCACCAGACTTCCGGCAGCGAAATCATCTTCGGCCACGGCTGCAGTACGATGCGATCGAGTTGGCCAGCGACGATCTCGATCATGCCGTACCGTCGAACGCGCAGCAGGTCGGCATCGCGCGCAAGGTCGCTGGTGGTTTCCCACAGCGGTCGCGT
>JBGSHH010000694.1:0-2016 GCA_041752355.1 Pirellulaceae bacterium
TTTCAAAGCCATCACGTGCATTTACAGAAGCGGCGAATTCTCTCAATGAGGCAATATGTGGCTCTGGCGATTTGTTATCACCGACAGGTAATAAAGTAACGCTTGTTTGCCACTCTCGACTCAAATCCTAACGCAAATGTATTGACGATATTTCGACGTAAATTGGCTTCTGGCCAGGTCGTAGCTTTTGCCGAAGCCGCAGTTTAGTTCCGACACGCACCCTTACGTTGCTTTGTTTCTTTGCCATTGTCTTTTCGCTCAATAGAGGTCGTCGAGTGATGAAAATGTTCTGGAGGGCGGCAAGAGAGGCCATCCAAATTCTAGCCGCGCAAGGAGTAAATAGGGAGCATCTGCCGACGCTGCTTCAAGATGGTGGAATGCAATCGGAGAAGAGGCAACATGGTCCAGCGCGGCGCGTTTGATCAGGTGGGGACGCTGACTCGCCCTCCACGGCGTCTCACTCGTCCACCGGTCGCCCGCGCAGCTTGCGGCTTGAATTTGGCCGGCCCCTTTGGCTGCCCAGTGCTCCTCGAACGCCTAAGATATGAGGTCGGGGCGCCGTCCGTCCAGCTGCTCAAAGTGAAGCATCATTTCTACGTATCGACGAAAACACCCGATGACGCGTTGCGGCGTGGACATGGTTTCTACCGACACTGTTTCCATCGCGGCTTCATCAACATACGAATAACGTACCTTAAGTTGAATATATGGCGACGCGTGCATGTTGGGAGTTAGAAGTATCGCAGCACCTGGAAGGGCATTGACTCGATCAATCCTCGTTACGATACAGAGTGTTCCATGCGATCGAAATACGTGAAAAGAATCGAGTTCAAGTGACTTGAAAAGGGTCGGCAAGAACGCTGCGAATTCGATTAGTCCTGCCGGGTCGGCATTGTCCGTCGCTGCCGCCTCGTTCGTATACGACCGAATGATGAACTCGGGATCCCAAGTACGTTTCATTGGATGTTCCATGCCCGACCAAAGAACTTTTCGGGGTCGACTAGTGCCTTTCCGTTTCGATAGAACACCGTCGTATCTCGAAGGCCATGACTCGACAGAATCCAGTATAGTTCCATTTCCGTAATCGGACTATTCATTAGCCGATGTGTGCCAAGCTTTCCGCGCATTACCGCGTCTCTAATACTAAAGGGATGGTTGCCGGTGGTGCCGATCGGCGCGTCGAGACCACTCAGCGTCAGATCGAAGACGCGGGCAGAGTAATGCTTGAACGTCCCGGTGACCGTGTGATAGCCAGGCTACACGCCTTGCGCGAAGCGTTACGACACCAAATAGCCGGCGGCGAGGTCGCGAAACTGGGTGACTTGCGCTTGTTGCCAGGCGGTGTCGCGCTGGAGCTCTTGGGCGAGTAACTCCGCGACGCGTGGGGCGCAGCTGCTGGCTGCTTGCGCGTTTAAGAACAGCGCGCGGGTGCGACGGGCGAGAATATCTTCGACGCTGCGGGCCATTTCGTGTCGCGCGCCCCAAATCACTTCCGCCGCCAGGTAGGGCAGGGGAGGGGCGAGCGGTTGCGCGAGGCTCGCATCGCCCGCGATGAGTTTCAAGATCTCCGTCGCATCGCTGCCATACACCGCGAGCGCGCCGTGCGCCGCGGCGTTCTCATCGTAGCCATGCACATGCAGCGATTGCGTCACGCACGGGAGGTCGCCAAGTTCCGCTTCGTGGATCGCATGGTCGATCACATCTTCCGCCATGTGCCGATAGGTCGTCCACTTGCCGCCGGTAATGGTAATCAGGCCACTGGGATCGATATGAATCGTGTGATCGCGCGAGACGGCGGAACTCTTTTTGCCCCCTTTGCGCGGTTTCACCAAGGGACGAATGCCTGCGAAAACGCTGAGAATATCAGCGCGCGTTGGCGGCGTGGCGAGAAAATCGCGCGCGGTGCTGAGAATGAATTCAATTTCCTCCTCGAGCGCGCGCGGCTCCAACGAAGGCTTCTCCAGCGGCGTATCGGTGGTGCCGACGAGCGTATGTCCATGCCACGGAATCGCAAAC
>JBGSHH010000695.1:0-6982 GCA_041752355.1 Pirellulaceae bacterium
TTGAATCCGCTCGACACGTTGGCCAGCGTGAAAGAACTGGTTGAGTTCTATGTCGAGCAACACAACACGCACCTGACTCACGCCGCGTTCAAAGGGCAAACGCCCGACGAGATGTACTTCCGCACGGGCGGAGACGTTCCGGAACAGCTTGCGGCTGTCAAAGTCGTGGCGCGGGAAGCCCGTCTGGCAGCCAATCGCTGCATGCGATGTGAACATTACATTGTACCGAGTTGGTCATGCTTGAATCGTGAGTCGCGGCGGCCATGTGATCCACTGGGTTCTGTGCCGAAAGTGCGCGCACTTAGCACCATATATGTGCGCATCCGCGCGCGGTACCATGCAATCGGGTGGTCAGGAGGGGCGGCGGCTGTGCATGTGGAAGGAAAAACCAACGTGCCGGGTCAAAGGTGGCGAGAACTCGCGCGAGATGTGGTTGTCAGCACGGCATATATTCAAATTTCTCCGCAAACTGATTGCCACAAACCGCATCCCGATTATTATGACCAGATAGTGCATGCCCTCCCTCTCTCCCACTCCATCGTTCGTGAGCTTTCGCGAACGGCTGACATGGCAATGGATTAGGCGAGTCAGCCCTGCCTTTTTTGTCGGCTGAGTTTCCCACGACAACCCCATGACATTCATCGCCTCGCGACGAATGGCGCTACGGGTTCGCACTAAGTTCAAACACCAGCTATAGCCTCGAATTTTTCGCCGGAGTTCACTAACTGTGTCGTACCTCTCCCACTCGTCCAATAAGTCGATCCTCCGTCATCGCCCTGCTACCGATCGCGCGCGCCGCCGTCGGCAGTTGCAACTGCAGCAATTGGAAGCGCGCAATCTGATGGCGCTCTGGGTGGGAACTGCCGGTGGAGGTGACGGCACATCGTGGAGCAACAATCTGAACTGGGACAATGCCGACGTCCCGGACGTGGCAGGCGAGACAGCGGTGTTTAACAGCACCGGCACGATTAACTTCGATTTAGCCAATGCCGCCATCGACTCACTCACCTTCAATGGCGGCAGCAGCATCACGCTCAATCCAAGCGTGATCGGCAACACCATCACGACCAATAGCCTGAGTCAAAATGTCGGCGCGGGAACCAACGTAATCGGCGCGCGACTCTCCTCCAACGCTCTCAACGGCGTTGTTGCCGCTGGTACCTTGGAACTGACGAACACGGCGTTGGCCGGCAGCGCCAACAGCATCACCGGCACGTTCACCGTCAACAATGGCGCGACGCTGCGCGCCAAGGAAAGCGGCGCGGCGGGCAGCAATCCACTGGGTGCTGCCTCCATCGTGCTCAACAGCAGCAATCTTACGCTGGACCCCACAGCGGCCACGCTTGCGGGTGTGGCGAGCAAGTATGTCAACAACGGGACAACCAATTCCGGGGCCAATTTCGGCCTGGTTACCTCGTTCGATTTCACGGCCGCGGCCATCGCCGGCAGCCCGAGCGTGCAAACCACCGGCACCGGTGCCGCGACCTCGTTCAACTTCAACAACGCGCCGTTCTACACGGGCGGTCCAACGACCAACTTCGCGGCGGAATGGACCGGTCAAATTGCGATTACCACCGGGGGTGCCTACACATTCCGCACCAACAGCGACGATGGCAGCCGTGTCTTCATTGATGGCGTGCAGGTTTCGGCTAACGACGGTCCCCACGGTGCCCAAGATGCCGATAGCACCGCGCTGAATCTCACCGCGGGCCAGCACCAGGTCCGCATTCAGTTCGTCCAAGGTGGCGGTGGCTATAACCAGGTCTTGAGTTACTCCGGTCCCGACACCGCCAATGTGATGACCGCCGTGCCGTTTGCCGTGTTGACGCAACCGGACCCCATCGCGCTGAACAATGCCATCACCATCAATGGCAGCTCATCGATCAATCTCACCGGTGGCAACTTCACGCAAGTGGGCTTGGGTGCGCTTACCCTGAACGCCGGCGCGACGCTCAACACCACGGGGGACGCGAGCAAGACACTGACCTTCACGAGTACCGCGCTCGCTGGCAGTTCGACCACGATCGCGATTAACGGCGGGACGAATGTGAGTGTTGGCGCGATCAGCGATGCCGCCAACGTCGGCATCACGCTCGCCAAGCAGGGAGCAGGAAGATTGATTTTCGAGAACATCGTGTCGGCCAACGATACCGATGGCACCACGATCGATGTCCAAAGCGGTAGCCTGCACGTCCGCGGTAGCCGTCTCAACGCCAACAATCCTTTGGGCGTGGCCGGCGTATTGCTCACCGGTGGCGATGTGATTTTCGATGCCAAGGACGGCGCCGTCACTTATGCCAACAATTTCACGGTCAATGGCAATCGCAGCCTGATCTTCTGGGCGGGGGGCGCGCTGAGCCAAACGCTGAGTGGACAGATCCAGGTCAATGGTGCCAACACGCTCAACTTCAATACGTTTGGAGGGAGCCCGCAAGCTTTCGGCGCGCAAGTGGTGGTCACAGGCAAAGTCACCGGCACGGGCAATATTACCAAGTCCAACACACAGCCTAACACACGCACCGACAATCAGCCCGGCCAGGTCATTTTCCAGAACAACGCCAACGACTATCAAGGCTTGACCACGATTACCGGCGGTCGTCTGGTTATCGATGTCGCCAACGGCTTGGGGGCTTCCTCCGGCGACACGCTCATTAACAGTCCTGGCGAATTATGGCTGCGCAACAGCATCACCATTCCCGCAGGCGAGACGATCACCGTCAATGGACTGGGCCACGGTGCACTGACTGGCAACGGTGCCGGCGGCGGTGCCATCCGTAATGAGAATGGCAGCAACACGATCACCGATCCACTCCTACTGGGCAGCGCGGTCACACTGTTTAGCAACAGTGGAACGTTGACACTCGCTGGCACGCTGAACTTGGCCGCGAATCTCAACTTCGATGGTGGTGGCACGACGAACGTTACCGGCCAGATTACTGGTGGCGGCACCATCACCAAAAACGGTAGCGGCACCGCCATCCTGGCCAACGCCACAAACAACTACACGAACACCACGACCATCAACGGTGGCTTCCTCCGAATTCTCGAAGCTGGTGGCCTGGGAAGTCCAGCGGCCGGCACGATCGTCAACAGTGGCGGCAGTCTGGAGCACAACGGCACGACCAACTATGCCAACACCGGCGACACGGTCACGCTCAATGGACTCGGTGCAAGCAACTTGGGCGCTCTGGTCAGCACCGGTGGCAGCAAGTCCTATAGCGGCAATTTGATCATTCCAGTATTTGGCTCAACGATTGGTAACAACTCCGCCGGCACGCGCTTTAATGTCACCACCAATCTTGCTCTCGGCCTCACAGGGCTCACCGTGACTGGTGTCGGTGACGTCGAACTTTCCGGCATGTTGTCCGATGCGTATCCGGCAGCAGGGAATGGCCTCTTGGCCGGTTCGTTTGTCGGCCCTGGCGCACTGGTAACCGATCCGAATGCGGGCAATCGCGGACTCGTGCTTTCGCCTGACGGTGGCCTCACGACCGCGGGACCTTGGGGTGGTAACACGACCTTGGTTTACACGGGCTCATTCTTCGACGCCGATGGTTCGTTTGCATTTGCCGAGAATATTGATGACGTGGTAACCATGCGTATCGATGGTGTGCAGGTCCTGAACAATGGCACGTGGAATCAACCCACCTCATCCGCCAGCACCAGCGGCAACGGGACAACCGGCGCGGCCAATGTGAACTGGGGCATGGGACCACGCGGGGATGGCTGGCACGACGTCGAAATTCGCATGTTCAATGGTGGCGGTGGTGCCGGTGCCGTAGCGGACACGACTGGTTGGACAGCCACCAAGGGCTTTGGACTCAACGCCAGTCCCGCGATCAGCTTTATCAACAGCGCCAATGCGCTGCGCGGTGACAACTTTAACGATTCGGTTACCGATCCCGGCAACGGCTCGTTGTGGCGTTGGGATCCTTCACGCATCAACATCCTCAACAAGACAGGCTCTGGCACGCTCATCGTCTCAGGCGGAAGCAACACGTTCCGCGGTGCGACCAACATTCTACAAGGAACCCTGCAACTTGCTGGCGGCAACGATCGCCTGCCGACGGGAGGCGTTGTCACATTTGGAAACGGTGTCAACACTTCCGGCACGCTCGATTTGAACAATCAAAGCCAAACGTTGGCGGCGATTTACGACTATGCCAGCGGCACCGCCACCGCGCGCATCATCGATAGCACCAACGACGCGACGATCCCAGTCCTCACGCTCAACACTGCGGCCGGCACAACCAACACCTTCTACGGCATTTTGGGCAATACCAACCAAAACGGCTTTGGCCTAACCAAGAATGGCACCGGCACGCTCGCGTTGGCCAATACCAGCACCTTTACCGGGCCGACCAACATCAATGTGGGCACGCTCCGCTTGGCTCCAAGCTACGCTGGTTCACTTAGTTCGCTCCCGGTGACCGCTGGCCTGGCGCAATGGTTCGACGCCACCGACAGTTCCTCGATCGTGCAAGTCGGCGGCTTCGTCACACAGTGGAATGACAAATCAGGCAATGCGCGCAACCTCACCGCGCCTGTCGCCACCGCGAATCAACCCACTCTGCAACCCGCCGGACTCAACCTGCGCCCAGCCATCCGCTTCGACGGCAACGACATTCTCACGAGCGCCTACAACCCAGGCAATCCGTACACCGTGCTCACCGTCTCGCGAATGACTGGGGGCCAGAACGCCCGTTTGATCTCCGCAGCCAACAATTGGTTGCTGGGTTATCACGGCAATAAGATGGATGTCGCGCACTTCAACGCCTGGGTGACACTCGATAGCGGCAATGGCGGCACGCCTGTGGCCAATACCGACCCGCACCTTTACATTGGTGCAGGCAATGGAGCGATCAATAGCGCCTACGATGGTCTCCGCCTCCTGGGAAGCAACGCGGCTGGCCTGCAGCCGCCACAAGGTTTGAATCTAGGTGCTTGGGCGAACAATCCCGCCTCCGAGCCTTCCAAGGGTGACGTCTCCGAAGTATTGATTTTCAATCGGGTGCTTGGAGCCGCCGAACTGCGCGAAGTCACCGACTACTTCACCGCCAAGTGGACCAAGGGAGTCACTGCCGGCCAACTGCTCGGCAGCCGCGTCAATGTCGCCCCCGGGGCCACGCTCGATGCCACCAGCCCAAATAGCGCTGTGGGATCGCTCTCCGGCACCGGCCTGGTTACCAACACCTCGCTCGTCGGCGCGGCGCTCGCGATCGGTGGGGACAACACCACCGGCGCGAACTTCAGTGGAACGATCCAGAATGGAGCCGGCACATTGGGCGTCGGCAAGATCGGTACAGGCAACCAGATCCTTTCCGGCAACAACACGTTTACCGGCGTTACGCAAATCGACGCGGGAACTCTGATTGTCGCCAGCAACACAGCGCTGGGGAGCACGCTCGGCGGCACCATCGTCAATAGTGGCGGCACGCTCGCGCTGCAAGACCTCAGCGGCCCGGTTACCATTAGCGGCGAGAGCATCCGGCTCAGCGGCTTGGGGGCCACGGGACTTGGCGGCGCGCTCTCCAACATCAGCGGTAGCAATGCGATCGCCGCTTCGTCGCCGATTTCGGCACTATCGAACTTCACCCGCGATCTCAGCATCGGCTCCGCCACCGGCACACTCACCGTGGATGCCGGTATCGATCTGCTGCTCGCCAAACTGACTGTGGGCGGCTCCGGCAATACCAACCTCAACGGTGCGATCACCAGCAGTGGGCCCAATTCGGTTAGCGACCCGGCGCAGCGCGATTTCATCCTGGGCAATGCGGTCGCTGGTCTTACCGGTTTAAGCCCACTCGCCTTTTGGGAATTCAATGAAGCCGCAGGCAGCATCGCGCTCGATTCCTCAGTACGCGGCAACTCGGGTCTGTTCAATGGCGCCGCCACGCGGTCGACGGCACGCACCGGTGCTGCTGGCGACACGGCTTTGGATGTTCGCGCCGGCGGCTTCGTCGATGTCGGAGTGGGCACGCAGTTCAACTCGATCAATGCCAACGACAAAGCGACCTTGGCCTTCTGGAGCAATGTCGATCCCGCTCAGAATCCACGCACCAACACTACCTTCCAGGCCTTAACCGCCGGCAATCAGCGGGTCGTCTTCACGCACAATCCCTGGTCGGATCGTATCACCTACTGGGATGCTGGCTCGGCCGGCGAACGGGTGCAGACCGCACCTCTCGTCGAAAGCGACTACGAAGATGGTTGGCATTACTGGGTCATGACCAAGGATAGCGCCGGGGCCTCGCAAGCCATCTATCGCGACGGCGTTTTGATCGCCTCGGGGAGTGGCACGCAACTCTTCGCGGACATCGCCAGCATGCGGATCGCGCCGGATCACCGCGGCCAACTCGATGACGTGCTCTTGCTCGATCAATCGTTGTCCGCTTCGCAAATCGCCACTCTCTATTCGCTACGTAGCGGCCAAGGGACCAATGTGCGCGACAATAGCCTCGTCAAGGTCGGCAATGGCACCGTGACGCTGGCAGGCAACAACAGCTACAGCGGCGTGACGACAGTGAGTGCCGGCGTGCTGGTCGCATCGCACGATTCGGCCCTTGGTACGACCGCCGCAGGCACCACCGTGGCCCCGGGCGCAACACTCGCGCTGCGGAGCATTGCGGCCGATCTGACTATCGCGGAACCACTCACGGCCAACGGCACCGGAGCGGCCGGTCAAATCGGCGCGATTGTGAATCTACGTGGCAACAATACGCTGAGCGCCGCAACCGCGATTAGCACTCCGTTGCTCGCAGGCACGCAACTCACCCTCGGCGCGGTAAACGATCTCGGCACGGCCGGAGTCGATACGTTGACCGTTGGCAACAGCGGTATCAACCTGGTGCATGGACGACTCGTGGTCAATGGCGATGGCAATACCGTCGTGAATGGACCGGTTGTGGGTTACGCAGGTCAAGCACTACAAGCCAATTCGCTGACGAATCTCGACAATGCCAATGACGGCTTCTACACCTTC